>CADCQZ010000025.1 GCA_902803675.1 uncultured Eubacteriales bacterium | reverse complement strand
CGCATGATGACGCCGGTCATGGACGGCTACGGGCTTTGCCTCGACGTCTGGGAGTCGGAAGCCCGGAAAGACAGCGTGGCCGGTCACAGCGGAGAGAACTGGGGTTTTCTGACCAGCTGGGTCTTTTCCCGCAAGAAAGACATCTGCGTTGCCATCATGTACAACAATGTCACGGAAGCAGCAGACGAAGCGATGGATGACATCGCCTGTGAGATTTACAAAAACGCGAAAGGCTGAACCAGTCTATTGATGTACGACGATCTCATCCGTAAAAGAAGAGAGCTGCAAACTCTCTCTCGTATGTCGGGATCATCAATTGAATACTGACCATTGCATTGCCGGGGACTGACACGCGAATCAGTCCCCGGTGTTTTTCATTCCCTTTCCTGCGGCATAGGTGCAAATGCGCTGTGGGAGAAAGGCCTTTTCATCTCTGTCAACTCTATAAGATAAAATCGGATTGCAGCATAGTACAGCAATCCGATTTTATCAGTTAGTCCACCCTTCAGACAGACGCCTGTATCGTTTTTTATCAAATCTTTCTTATGAGCATCCGCCCTTGAGGGGCGCTTTTATGTGATGCCTTCACCAGAGCTTTTCGGGATAGACGCCTTCGGCCTTCATGCCGGCAATGGCGGCGCGTACTTCATCCAGATCCTTGTGATACGTCATGCCGTACCATTTCTCATTCGTCGGCAGAACGGATACCCTGACCGCGCCTTCACGGATGAGCAGGTGGGGCAGATAGGGGAGGAAGTATTCGCACTTCAGCGGATTGACGGGGAGGTTTTCCCGGAGCCAGGGCTCGAAACGGTCGTGGATCTTTTCCATAAAAGAACCGTCAAAACCCCACAGATTCATGGACACCTGTGTTCCCTTCGGCAGGGACACGAATGTGCTGCCCTGATCGAGGGTGTACTTGGCGCCGTCCCCTTCCGGATAGATCTCCGTGCGCTCCTGGATGTCCGTCAGGAATCCGTCGTCATCCACCTGGCAGACGCCCCTTGAAACGCTGCCGCTCGCGGAAAGCGTTTTTTCGATGCGGTATCCGACCATCGCGTAATGGTCAGGCCTGACGGGACCGGACAGAAAATCGAAAATGCTCTGGAAAGCCGTGCGCCCGTAGAAATCATCGGCGTTGATCACGGCGAAGGGACCGTGGATCAGTTCCTTGGCGCACAGTGTCGCGTGACCGGTGCCCCAGGGCTTCTGCCTGTCCGCGGGGATCGAAAGATCCTTGGGGAAATAGCTGTCCAGGGCCTGAAACGCGTATTCCACACGCATGTGTTTCTGGACCCTGCAGCCGACCTGCTGATGGAACTGATCCTTCATCGATTCCTTCAGGATGAAAATGACCCGTTCAAAACCGGCTTTATGAGCGTCGTAAAGAGAGTAATCGATGATCATCTGCTGCTCATCGTCCACGGGGGTGAGCTGTTTATTGCCTCCGAAACGGCTCGCGAGGCCTGCCGCCATGATGATCAGTGTGGGTTTATCGTACATAATGACTCCTAAACGTATCAAAGAAGGCCGTCCCGAAAGACGGCCTTCATGTCTGATCGAGGGAAATTAACGGGAGAGGATGGTCTTCTCGGTCTCTTTGTCAAAGAAGTGGAGCCTGGAAGTATCGAGGACCACGTCGACATCCTGGCCGATGCCGGTCTTGGTGCGGGGATCCACACGGGCGATCACGTTGTCATCCTTGCCGCTGGTGGTGAAGTACAGGTAGGTCTCGGAGCCCATGAGCTCGGTGACTTCTACGTGGACCTTGATCACAGCTTCGGGATTCGCGGCGATATCCTTCTCGTCATCGCTGATGTTCTCGGGACGGATGCCCATCACGACGTCCTTGCCGATGTAGCTCTCGTCCACCAGCTTGGCGACCTTTTCCTTCGGAACAGTGATCTTGTTGTCGCCGAAGATAGCCACGACTTTGCCGTTCTCGTTCTTGAGCTTGACATCGAAGAAGTTCATCTGCGGGCTGCCGATGAAGCCGGCCACGAACTTGTTGTTCGGATAG
Source organism: uncultured Eubacteriales bacterium (assembly GCA_902803675.1). The sequence continues at coordinate 4,599 of CADCQZ010000025.1, read as the reverse complement.
TCGTAGTTGTTCTGGGGGGTGTCGACCTGCTGGATGAAGCCGTCCTTCATGATAACGATACGGGAGCCCATCGTCATAGCTTCGGTCTGGTCGTGGGTAACGTAGATGAAGGTGGTCTGCAGGCGCTGATGCAGCTTGGTGATCTCAGTACGCATGGCCACACGGAGCTTGGCGTCCAGGTTGGACAGAGGCTCGTCCATCAGGAAGACCTTGGGCTCACGAACGATGGCACGTCCCAGAGCAACACGCTGCCTCTGGCCGCCGGACAGGGCCTTCGGTTTACGGTTGAGCAGGTGCTCGATGTCCAGGATCTTGGCGGCTTCCTTCACGCGGCGGTCGATCTCATCCTTGGGGGTCTTGCGCAGCTTCAGGCCGAACGCCATGTTGTCATACACGGTCATGTGGGGATACAGAGCGTAGTTCTGGAACACCATGGCGATGTCGCGGTCCTTGGGAGCGACGTCGTTGACGAGCTTATCACCGATATAAAGTTCACCATCAGAGATCTCTTCCAGACCGGCGACCATACGAAGGGTGGTGGATTTGCCGCAGCCGGAGGGGCCGACCAGAACGATAAACTCCTTGTCTTCGATTTCCAGGGTAAAGTCGCTGACAGCAGTCACGCCGCCGGCATAGGTCTTGTAGATGTGGGACAAAGTTACGCTGGACATAGACTACCTCCTCATTCTTAAAGAAAATGATGGGATCCGATGACCGTATTATAGCATTATGTCAAATATTTGAAAATGCACAGAGTGAACAAAGATTTCAGGGGCTGTTTGTGCAATCGTTTGATGATTTGGCCGGAATTATCCCATACAGACGGATCAGCTATTCATCCACCCTGTAAACAGCCATGTAAAGCGCGCCGTCCTGGGATGAGGCGTCGATCCTGACGGGGAAGGGATAGTCGTTCCTGAAGATGAAATTGATGCCGCGCTTGCTGTTTCCCACCGCGGCGTCCACACCGTGGGGCAGATAGCTGGCGCCGCTGGGGCCATGGGGGACCCGGCGGATCACGGTGAGCCCGGGCAGCTGCAGGACAGCGTTGTACAGGGTGCTGGATACCTGGCAGGTGCCGCCGCCGAAATTGATCTTCGCTTCACCGTCCACCAGTACGATCGCTTTCTCGTAGCCGTTGGCGGCGTTGTAAGGGCCGATCTGCGCGTTGAAATCAAGGCTGATGCCTGGCTCGAATACCATGGCGGAAAGCTTGCCGCAGGCGACCGCGATATTGGCCATGCGTCCGATATTGGCCTCATCGTCCGTGATCTTGTAGAACGAGACGAAAGCGCTGATGGGACGGTCGCTGCCGGAAGTCTCGGGATCGGGATAGGTGGGGATGGCCTGATAGATCCTGTTGCTGTTGATATAGCCGTACTGCCTGTGGTAGATCAGCTTGCCGTAACCGTTCTCAAACCCCAGAAAGGCTACTTTGGCGCCTTCATAGAGGGTGATGAGCACTTCCGCGTCTTCATTCGGTTCCGCAAGCACGGGGGCCTCATCCTTGATGAAAGCCGTGTACGGGTAGAAATCGACACCGTAAGGAGCCGAAACGGACGGATCGATGGTCTCGGCGGACTCGATGCAGTTGCGGCGGATATAACCCTTCGTGCCGTCATATTCCACGTATGCCCATGAAGGATAATACGCGTACAGCCTGAACTTCCTGCTCTGGGGGATGCGGGCCAGCGCCTGGCTCTCCTTGTCCGGCTCCACGTAGATCCGGCAGGAGGTGGACGTGATGCCGATCCATTGAGGCTCACTGGGGATGACCTCGTTTTTGAGGGCCTGCTTCACCTCCGTGACCGTCACTTCCTCCAGGTCGGCATCGAGATTTTCGGCAGTGCCCCAAAAGGGAAGGGCAATTTCGGCCAGGATCAGAAGGACGCACAACAGTTTTTTCATTCGGCAGCCTCCTTGTAGACGGCGATGCAGAGAGCGAAATCATGAAGCGTGCCTTCGATGCGGATGGGGAAGGGATAGTCGTTGCGGATCCTGAAATTGAGCGAACCGGAAGAAGCGTCCACGCCGTGGGGAAGATAGGGCGCTCCGCTTTCGCCGTGAGCGTGCCGTTCAAGCACCGTGATGCCCGGCAGCTGAAGGGCGACATTGTACAGGGTGCTGGACACCTGGCAGCTGCCGCCGCCGTAACCCATCTTGGTCTCGCCGTCGATCAGCACAGGCGCTTCCGCGTAGCCGTTCTGCTTTTTGAAAGGCCCTACGGAAGTGTTGAAATTCAGCTCCTGTTTAGGTTTCATGACCCGGTTGAGCCGGATACAGCACCGGGCCAGGTTGTTGATCCTGGTGGGGTTGTCGCTGTAATAGGAAGTAAAGATCCCGATGGGCTCATTGATGTCCTCGGGCTCTTCGGCGTTCATGTTGACGCGGTGCATGTTGGTCATGGTCCTGGAGTCGATATAACCGTACTGGCGCTGATAGATCAGCTTGGCCCAGCCGTCCTCCATACCGATGAAGGACGCTCTGGCGCCGTAGGTCAGCACGGAAAGGACGGGCGAATCCGGATCCTTATCGGCGTGGATCACCAGATCGTTTTCCGCGATGGTATAGTAACGGTTGACTTCGGTGCCGTAAGGGGGCGTGTGTTTGGGATCCACGGCGCTGCCGATATCCACCCGCTGCCGTACCACGTAGCCCACACCGTCCCGGAAGAGCACTTCCACCCAGTAGGGGTAGACCTTCGTGATCTGAAGGGCCCGGCCGGCATAGTAGGTCGCGAGGATCGGGCTCTCAAGGTCCATCTCCTCGTAGATATTGGTATAGCTGGTCTCGTATCTTGTGGTGACGTTTCCTCTGTACATGAATTCGTTTTCCGTGACGGCCGGAAGGGACACGGACAGGGTCACCAGTATGATGAGCCACGTCAGGCAGCGTTTCATTTTTTTCCATCCTTCTGATACCGCGGATTATTGCTCGGTATCTGAATAATTATGATACAAACAGAGGGATATTGCAAGTTTTTTCGTTTCGCGCGGGCATTTTTTACAGCCGGAAGGCAAAATTACGCCTTGTATTCCGCCGCTGATTTAAGTATAATGACCTATGATGCCGGTGTGGCGGAATGGCAGACGCAGGGGACTTAAAATCCCCCGGTCCCTGACCGTGTCGGTTCGAGTCCGACCACCGGCACCATCTTTATATACCGGCCGCCTCAGCGGCCGCCGATCATACGGGGCTCAGGAACGCGTCTCGAGAGAGAAGCGTTTTTTTGTACCTTTGAAGCAGCATCCTCAACGGACGATGACCATCCTTTTGAACAGCGCCTCCGGCATCATCATCCTGTAAAGGGAGGCGTAGATGCGTCTCGCGTCGTCCGGATCGGGGATATGACCGACCGGCAGCGCCAGGATCCTGTAGCCCACATGCCACACTTCCGCCCTGACGGAAGTCTCCGTCAGGCCGTTTCTGAGGTAAAAGGCCAGGCGGCGCTCCCTTTTGCGGTATTCCTCTTCATCCGGCGCCAGGTCGGGATCATCCACTTCCAAAAGAACGTGCGCGTGGTCCCTGAGCGGCCCGCGGATCAAACGCTGAAGGAAGCGGCTGCCGATGCCCTGGGAACGCAGTTCTTTTTTTACGGCAAAATAATCGAAAAGCGCGTCGGCTCCCGCCTGAACGAAAAAAGCGTAAGCGAGGATGCTCTCGTCCGCCACCGCGCCGAAACACACGTACCGGCCCTTTTTGAGGGCGCGCAGGATCATGGCCAGCGGCTTGACCTCGTCAGGCGGAAAATCCTCTTTGAGTCTCTCACTATAGAGCCTGCGGATGTCATCCTCAGTCAGCGTCCGTATCGAAAAATCGTGGTCCATCGACAGATCCCCGTCCCTTCCGGCAGTCGTCCTCATCAAAAAAGTGACCCTGTGCGGTGCATGGGGCAGCGCACAGGGACGGTTCAGATCCGAAGATCTCGGGATCGGTCAGTATAATTTGGCACCGGCCGGGATATGGGGATCCACCATGAGGAGATGGAGCTTTTCTTCATCGCCCTCGTGATGGACGGCACTGATCAGCATCCCGCAGGATTCGATGCCCATCATCGCTCTCGGAGGCAGGTTGGTGATGGCGATGCAGGTCTTCCCGATCAGCTCCTCGGGTTCATAATAGGCGTGGATACCGCTCAGGATCGTCCTGCTTTCGCCGCTGCCGTCGTCCAGAGTGAATTTCAGGAGTTTTTTGGACTTCGGGACCGCCTCGCAGCCAAGCACCTTGACCGCCCGGAAATCGGACCTGGAGAAAGTCTCGAAATCCACGAGATCGCGGAAAAGAGGTTCGATCGTCACGTTGGAAAAGTCGATCTTCTCATCGACGGGAGCCGCCGCGGGCGCGGGGACCTCCGCGGGCTTTTCGGCCGCCGGCTTGCCGATGCTCTTCAGGGTGGGGAAGAGCAGCACGTCCCTGATCGAGGGAGAATCCGTCAGCAGCATGACAAGACGGTCGATGCCGTATCCGATGCCGCCCGTGGGAGGCATGCCGATCTCCATGGCATGGAGGAAGTCCTCGTCCGTATGGTTGGCTTCCTCATCGCCGGCGGCGGCCAGCGCGTCCTGAGCGGCGAAGCGCTCCCGCTGATCGATGGGATCG
>CADCQZ010000024.1 GCA_902803675.1 uncultured Eubacteriales bacterium | reverse complement strand
TTCCAGATAATACAGTTCCACATGCCGCTTGAGCATATCCATGTTTTCCTGCCGGATCTCCCGGTAGCTGGCCAGCAGGATCACGGACAGCGTGACCGCGAACAGCAGGATCAGCGCCCCCATGATGGCCAGGATGATCTTTTTTCTGGAACGCTTAAACATCTTTCTCCCTCAATTCATATCCCAGGCCGCGTACCGCCTTGATCTCGACCCCGGAGCCGACGAAGGCCAGCTTTTTCCGCGTGAAGGACATGTACACTTCCACGTTGTTGTACTCGGCCTCGTTCTCAAAGCCCCAGATCTTCACGGCCAATTGTTCTCTGGTCATGATCCGGCCCCGGTTTGAGAACATATACTCCAGGATGCGCAGCTCCTTCTCGCTCAGGCGGACGCTCTGCCCCGTCTGTTCGCAGGTGAGGGTCGCTGTCGCCGGTTCCAGCTTCAGATCGCCGTAACGCAGGGTCCCGTCCCGAAAGCTCGCGCTCCGGCGGCCGAGCGCCCTGATCCTCGCCAGGAGTTCCTTCGTCTGGAAAGGCTTCGTGAGATAATCGTCCGCGCCGCTGTCCAGGCCCTCGACTTTGTCGTCCAGCTGCCCTTTGGCCGTCAGCATCAGGATCGGGGTCTTCACGCCGCTGTGTCTCGCGCGCCGGGCCACGTCAAAGCCGTTCATCTCCGGCATCATCACGTCAAGCACGGCGATGTCATACACGCCGCTCTCCAGCGCCGCCAGGGCGGACGCCCCGTCCGCCACAGGGTCGACATCGTATTTTTCCTGTTTGAACAGGGCCGTCAGCGCGGCCGCCATCCTTTTTTCATCTTCCGCCAGCAGGATCCGCATGCTGTCACTTCCTTTCCCACACTATTATATACCCAAAGATTGAGAAAAGATTGAATTTTCCGCGTTCATTCGGGATGCCGGCCGGTCTCCTTTCATTCGGCGCGGCAGGCCCGTGATCCCGCTTCCGTTTTAAGACGCTCCGTCTCCCGGGATGAAAAGACCGCCCGGCGTGAGGGATCGCGGGTCTCGCGGCGCTCAGCCCTATGGACAAGATCTTCTTTGGAAAATAACGGTAATATGGTATCATGGGAGCCGGGGAACGGGACTTTTTTCTATAGACCGCCGAGGCGGGGAGGGACCGGGCATGAATTATTTTATTGAGGGGCTGCAGGGCAGCGGAAAGAGCACCCTGGTGAGGAAACTTTCCGATATCTGCCCCGGATATACCGCCGTCCGGGAAGGCGAATACTCCCCGGTGGAGCTCTCCTGGTGCGCGTATGTGGATGAGGAAAAGTATCACCGGATCCTGGAAAAGTATCCCGGCCTGGGCCCGCGGATCCGGGAAAACACCTATCCCGAGGGAGACCGAAGGATCATCTGCTATACGAAGATCGTCACGGAGGACCGGGACTTCTATCGGGACCTTGAACAGGATGAGATCTACAACGGCCGGGTCCCTTTTGACGCGTTCCGGTCGATCGTGCTTGAGCGTTACCGGAAATGGGGCTCGGACCGCATGATCTTCGAGTGCTCCCTGTTCCAGAACATCGTGGAGGATATGATGCTGTTCCGGCAGGCGGGCGACGATGAGATCCTGCGGTTTTACAGGGAGGTCCGAAAAGCGCTGGGCGGGAAGGACTACCGCATCATCTATCTGCGGGCAAAGGATGTCCGGGGAAATCTGGAGACCGTCCGGAGAGAAAGAACGGATGAAAAGGGAAACGAGATATGGTTCGGGATGATGCTGGGATACTTTAACGACAGCCCTTACGCGCGCGCCCGCGGCCTGAAGGGGGAGGAGGATCTGATCCGCCATCTCATCCGCCGGCAGGAACTGGAACTGAGGCTCTGCGGGGAGGTCTTCCCGGACAGGAGCGTTATCATGGAGTCAAAGGATCACTCTCAAGAGGATATACGAAAGGAAGTGCTCGCGTGATGAAAGTACGTCTTCTCATTCTGGCGGCTGTGACGGCCCTGCTGCTCTGCCTGTTGGGAGCGGCCGCGGCTGAGGAAAACGAGGAGGAGGCTCCGGGCTGGAAGATCACGGCCTCGTCGGAGATCACTTCGGACGCGCGGGCCGCTTTTGACCGCGCGGCGGCGGGGCTGACCGACGCAAAGTATGAACCCGTCGCGCTCCTGGGCGTTCAGGGGGATGTCTACTGCATCCTCTGCCGCGTCACGGTGGATCTTGAGGACGCGGAGCCGTATTACACCCTGGTGTACGTCGGTGAAAACGGCGTACAGAACATATGGGATCTGTGGGTCGAGAGCCACAGCGTGCCGGAGAGAAGCGATGAGGAGGAAGAGGTCCGACCGGTGGATACCGCCGCCCTTCTCACGGCGCTTGCCGCCGAGAAGGAAGCGCGGGACCTGGTCGCGGAAGACATGAAAGCGCTGGGAGATAATGAACTGGCCGCTTTTATCGCAGAAAAATGGAACGAGATCTATTTCGACCCGGATTACCGCCTGTATATCGACGGGAAGGATGATCCCGGAACGCTGCCCGTCAGCGGAAAGCACGCCTTCGTGGTCCTGGGCTTCGAGCTGGAAAACGGTGAGATGCGGGATGAGCTCAAGGCGCGGTGTGAGGCCGCCGCGGCGGCGGCCGGAGCGTTTCCCGGCTCCATCCTGGTGTGCTCCGGCGGCGCGACCGGCGACAACAACCCGGAAGGCCACACCGAAGCGGGCCTGATGAAGGAATACCTCGTCGGGCACTGCGGGATCGCCCCGGAAAGAGTCTGCATCGATGAGACCGCGATGACCACGCTCGATAACGCCGTGAACACATTCGCGATCCTGAAGGACCGTGGGATCGATACGATCACCGTCGTGACTTCCTCCTATCATCAGCGGCGGGCGAACATCCTGTACGAAACGCTGGCGGAGATCATAAGGAGAACGGAAGGCGTTTCCGTCACCGTCGCCGGGAATTACGGCTGTGAAGCGCAGGCGGAGGACGCGCTCGTCAAATACGACGCCAGGATCGCCGCCATGCAGCTCAATGAGATGCTGACGAGTTTCCTGCCCGAAGAGTGAGTTATCACCCTGGACCGCCCGCGGGAAGGATCGAACTGTACCGGAGGAGAACGCCCCATACATCCACGTATGAGGAAGCCCAGTATGAGCCGCTGGAAAACGCCTTTTATATCGGCGGAGGCGCTTTGGTCGATGTCCTGGCCGACACGACCAGCCGGGAAACGCTTCTGGGCACGCTGGGCGCGCGCATCGGGCATGAGCTCAGCCATGGGTTCGACACGACCGGTTCGCAGTACAACGCCGATCTGACGGGCCCGCTGTTCACGGAAAACGACCTTGAGATCTTCAGGGAAAAAACGGGGGCGATCGCCCGGCAGCTGGACCGGATCGAAGTGCTGGACGGCGTTTACGGGAACGGTGAGCTTCAGGTCGGGGAAGTGCTCGCGGACCTGACGGGAATGAGCCTGACGCTCGATCTGGCGGAAAAAGAGGAGAACTTCGACTATGACGCGTTCTTCCGCGCCTATGCCGGGTACTTCGCACGCTTCTATCATTCCCGGGAAGCGCTGGCGTACAACGTCCCGTACATGGTTTATCCCATGGGTTATATCCGGTGCAATTTCTGCGTCGCCCACTTTGACGAATTCTACCGGACGTATCCCACCGTGACGGAAGGCACCCCGATGTATATCGCTCCCGGGGAGAGGATCCTGGTCTGGTGACCGGATCGATCCGGGACCGGCGGACCTGCCCGAACGGAAACATGACACGGAAGGAATTCTTTCCGCGAGTTCTGTGACGCATAGGGTCATGAACGTAAAGAAAGGATCGTGAAGCGAAATGGATATCGACATTCTTCTTGCCCTGCAGCAGTTCAGGAACGGGATCGGCGGAGGCCTGGCGGAGTTCCTGTCCAAAATGACTTACTTTGGGGAACTTGCCGTGACGCCTGTTCTCCTGGCGGTCGTGTACTGGTGCATCAGCAAAGAATACGGAACGTACCTGCTGGTCGGCTGGGGCGGGAACCGGCTGATCAACGGAGGGTTGAAGGTCACGGCCTGCGCCTACCGCCCGTGGATCAGGGACGCGCGCATCATCCCCTATGGGAATTCCATGCAGACAGCCACCGGGTATTCTTTCCCAAGCGGGCACACCATGAACGCCGCCACCGTGTTCGGGGGCGGTGTGGTGAGGAAAGATCTCCCGCGGGCCCTGCGGGTCTCTCTGGCGGTCATCGTGCTTCTGGTCGCGTTCAGCCGGCTCTATCTGGGCGTCCACACACCGCAGGATGTTCTGGTGGGCATGGCGGCCGGCCTGGCCATGATGTGGGCGACGGTCGGGCTGATGCGGTGGGTCGATGCTCATCCGGGGAAAGACTGGATCGCGGCCTGTGTCGGGATCGGGCTGGCCGTCGCTGTCGCGGTGTACGCGGCGGTCAAATCATATCCCGAGCATTATGACGCGGAAGGGAAACTGCTGGTCGACGGCGCGAAAATGGCACATGATACCTACAAGGGCGTCGGATGGTGTTCCGGCATCTTGCTGGGCTGGATCCTGGAAAGACGTTTTGTGGGATTCTCGACCGATATCCCCATGATCCGGAGAGTGATCCGCCTTGTGACCGGCGTCCTGAGCTATTATGCGGTCGAGCTGATCCTGTGTTCCCAGATCAAGAGCTGGATCGGCGGGCCGGCCGGAATGATCGTCTCCTGTTTTATCCAGATGTTTTATATCGCGTTCCTTTATCCGTTGTGCCTGAAATACGCGGAGAAGCCGGTCCGGTGATATGGCGCGGTCAGGGAACGGTTTTTGCGAAAAGAAGAGCCCTGTCACTGCCCCTTTTCCGCCGGGGGAGCAGGGCATGACCGATGAATGTGTCGAACAGGCCCCGTCCCCGACAGCTGCGTCACGACCATATCCACTCAAGGAGCTGCACATACGATGATCATCCATGATTTCGATATCAGCACCGAGCCCATCGTCAGTATTGAAAGCTTTTTCGGCAGGCAGAAAAAGATCGTTGAAAAATGCCTGATCCTTTTTTCAAAGGTGATCCATGATCACCTGCTCAGCGCGTATGACTGTTCCGTGATCGGAAAGATCGGTTCGTGCGGCGGCGGGATCAGCATCTACAGTTTCGCGCATGACGGCGAGCAGATCGCTTTTTACCTCTCCGGCATCGGTTCGGCTGCCGCGTCCGGTACCTGCTATGAAGCCCACTGGCTGACCGGAGCGACGAAATTCATCATGTTCGGCTCCTGCGGCAGCCTGGACCGGGAGAAGACCTTCGGGAGATTCATCATTCCCACGGAATGCTACCGGGGAGACGGCGCTTCCTACTATTACGCGCCGCCTTCCGATTACCTGCCGGTCAGAAACGGCGAGAAACTTTCGGCCATCTTTGATGAGATCGGCGTTCCGTATGTCAAGGGACGGACGTGGACGACGGACGCCATTTACCGGGAAACCGCCGGACTGGTGCGGAAGCGCAAGAGCGAAGGCTGCCTGGCGGTGGAGATGGAACTGGCCGGTGTGGAAGCGCTTTGCGCTTTTCACGGGCTGGAACTGTATGACTTCCTGGAGTCCGGGGACGTCCTGGAGGAAAGCGCCTACGATACAGAAGAGCTTGCCGGCGCCAATCACAACCTGGGAAAACTGGCGATTGCGCTGGAAATTGCGAAAAGGATTTAAAAGCACGATCTATGGATAAGCTGTTTATCACACATTACTATTTCCCCGGAACCGATCCGTGGAAAAACATCATGAATCTGCCGGAGCAGGAAGCGTTCCGGGTGGCCGCGGAGCTGGCCGCTTCACATCCTGGCACAACCAGTTTTTACCGGTTTGCTGATTTCAGGAACTACTACCCCAACCGGAAAATGGCCGATGAATATGTGCGGGATCAGTTTATACGGCTCGGAGGAAAACCCAGGCTGGATCATCCTTTCTCTTTTGTGCTGGCGGAGTGTGAATACCTGAGGGAATGGTTTGACGCCAGCGACAGGATCACGCTGGATCTTGCCGATATTCCTGACGACCTGGTGAGCTTTACGCCCGGCGACAGCTGCGCGCTGATCACGCATGGAACTGAACCGGTCGTCCTGACGAAAAAGATGATCATGGAAAAAATCGGTGCCTGCGGCGGATCGGTGGACGCCTTCCTGCAGCAATCGCCGGGCAAATACCGTTATGTTGAGGTCCAGCTGTGGTACAGGCCGTAAACGGGATCCGGACATCATGACAAAGGAGGCGGTACGATGACATTCGTTCCGACGCCGAATTTCAACGGGCAATGCCG
>CADCQZ010000023.1 GCA_902803675.1 uncultured Eubacteriales bacterium | reverse complement strand
ACCCGGCTGCACCACCGAGGGCACCGAAACGCGGACCTGCAGACGGTGTAAAATGACGGAGACAAGGACCATTCCCGCCCTGGGCCACAAATGGGGCGCCTGGAAGACCACGAAGGCCCCCGGATGCACCTCAGAGGGCGTCGAATCGCGGACCTGCGGGCGCTGCGGCCTCACGGAATCCCACAGCCTGCCCGCTCTGGGCCACGACTGGGGCCCCTACATGCCGGACGTCCCCCCCACCTGCACCGATCCGGGCTGGGACAACAAGACCTGCAAACGGGATCCCTCCCATCTGTGGTATCAGGAAGTGCCCGCCCTGGGGCACCTCTGGGGCGAATGGGTGCGCGTCAAGGAGCCCTCCCCCCTGGGGCCGGGCCTGGAGGAGCGGGTCTGCGAACGCTGCGGCATCAAGGAGCAGAAAGAGATCCCCTATGAGGGAGACGCGATGGCGCCCCTCCTTATCCTCACCGTGGTCCAGACCAGCCCGGCCAAGGAAGCTTACGAGCCGGATGACAAGCTCACCTTCGACGTGGACATCATCAACGCGGGCAATGTGCCGCTGGAGCGCCCCTCCCTTTATATGATCCGGGAAGGGGCATCGTCCCAGATCCTCACGTCCTTCGTGGAGGTGGACACGACCATCGATCCCGCTGACAGCATCAGCTACGCCATGGAGTACACCGTCGACGCGGCGGACGAACCGCTGCTTGAGATCTCCTGGTCCGCGGACGCCTGGGTGCTGGGCACCTATTCCGCGGCGGGCGACGAGGGCTATGTGACAAGCGAAGACGTGATCATGCAGTTCCCCGTCAGGATCCCCGTCAAGGAGCGCCATCCCGAACTGACGCTGACCTTCCTGGGCGGCGACGCCTCCGGCCTCAAGGAGGGCGACTACGCGTCCTATGAAGTGGAGGTCAAGAACACCGGCGACACCCTCATCAACTTCCAGAGCTACGAGGTGGTGCCGTATGCCGACGACGGCCACCCCAATCCCGAGGACTATTCGAACTGGTCGATCGCGATCGGGTACGTCCTCAAGCCGGATGAGAGCTTTAAGGTCGTCCACCTCACCCGCATCTGCTCCGGGGATACCGCCGCCGGCGAGATCCGCCGCCAGGCTTACGGCATGGGCGTGTGCGATGACGGGTCCGGGGGCAGCCTGGAGATCGCGTCCAACCTGATCGAGCCGGTCATCCCGCTGGATCCTGTCCTTCCCCCTCCCCCGGTGAGGGTCGAGCCCACCGAGCCCACATTGATCCTTTCCGTGACGCTGAACGATCCGGCCGATCCCTTCACCACGGACTTGAGCGGCGACACGCCGCCCGTGACCTACGACGTGAGCCTCACCAATATCTGGGACTGGGATCTGGATTTCAACCGGATCACGGCTCACGGTGAAACGCGGTACCCGGCGGTGGGCACCCTGCAGGGCGGCATCCCCGCCTACACCCAGATCGACGGCTTCGTGTTCAACGAATCGGAGATCCTCCCCGGCACCGGCACCGAGACCCTCAAGGGCGAGGTGGAGATCACCTTCATCGCTTACGCCGTCGATCCGACCACCGGCATCGAGTACGCCTCGAACCCCGTGACGCTCCGGCACGGCATCAAGACCGACGGGTTCGACGACTGGGTCCCCCCGGCGGAGACCAGCGTTTCCCTGTTCAAAAAGGTGATCAGCGATCCCATCCTGCCCCAGGGCTACATGCTGGATGAGACCGTCCGGTACGAGATCCAGGTCACCAACGACTCTGAGGTGCCCCTGGACATCACGGTCTACGATCCCCTGAGCGGCACGGACCCCATCGGGGTCCTCACCGCCATGGCGCCCCATGAGACCCGCAGCGTGTTCTTCGATTACTGCGTGTGCGGCCCGGATATCGACAATAAGCAGATCGAGAACCAGGCCCGCGCCGAATGGGTGGATCCCGCCGGCGCCGGTCTATCCGCTCTCTCCAACAAATGCGTGGTGCTCACCGCGGTGCCGGACGATATCTACGGTATCAAGGCCATCGTGTCCGACCCGAAGAACGGCGAATACTACACCGTGGGCGAGACCATCAAGTGCCAGATCACCCTCTACAACCCCACGGCCCTGACCTACAAGGACGTGGAGCTCTGGGACGCGCTGTTCTCCATGCCCGATGACATCGAGCCCACCGCCAAATGGGACAAGCTGGAGCCCTACGGCGCCGTGACCGTCCACTTCGATTTCCTTGTCACGGAGCTCAACGTGGGCTACGATTACACCAACGCCGCCAAGTTCAACGCCACCGGCAATCTGGACCTTTATGTCACGGGCATCACCAACACCGTGACCGCCAAGACAGGGAAAGAGCCGCCCAAAAAGCACTATGACGGCGGGTTCGTGCCCCCGGTGGGCGACGGCCTCACAAGCTGCGTCCGCACCCTGACCGGCAAGGGCGAGGGCGTCTATGACTGCACCCTGGAATACTGCGGCGACCACTACACGATCGAGAAGCAGGTGCGGGCGCTCCTGAACGCGGCCAGATCCGAAGAGGCCCGGATCAGCGCCTGGCAGCAGGCCCAGACCCTGTGGCGCAACGCCCTGGACAACGAGTACCGCATCCTCACCAAGGCGGGCACCCAGGACGCTCCGGCGGCCGCGGAAGCGCTGAAGCTGAACGACGAGAAGTTCCTGGAAGCCTATAAGACGCTGCTGACGCGCCTGATGCCTCACGATCCGGAAGCGGTGGAACGGGCGGTGGCCGAACAGCTGATGAACCGGGTGGCCGACCTGTGCTACATGCTGCACAACGCGCCGAAGGCGCCCAAAGACAGCCTGCTCATCGGCGGATACGCCGCCATCCCCGGGGCCGGGGAAGCGGACTGCGGCTTCCGCGTCCTCAAGACCGAAGGCAGCAAGGTGACTTACGAGGCGGTCATGTGCGTTCCCCACGCCGGGATCGACTCCACTGTCACGGCGCTCATCGAAGCGGACGCCATGGCCGGCGCCCGGGCCGCCGTCTTCCTCAAGGCGCAGCGCGCCTGGCTGACCTCCCTGGACAGCAAAGTCAACGCCATGTACAAGGCCGCCTCCGCCGAGGACCGCGCCGCCGTCGCGGCGTACAGGACCGCGCTGGGCCGGATGCTGGAGAGCAAAAAGGACCTGATCGAGCTGCTGTATCCCAACGATCCCCTGACCGTGAACGAGATCATGGCCAACAGCGTCCGGGACGAGATGATCACCCTCTGCGGCTTCTGATCCCGGCCGGCCGGAGCGCCGGATCCCCCGGCGCTCCCGTTTCAGGCTCCCCGGTCTCCCGATCCCTTTTACGTAAGCACCCTTCGGGACAAACGAAAGCCCGTCCATGCCGGACGGGCTTTCTTTTTTCGGGTCTTCAGCCGATCATTACTCGGCGCGGACGAAGATGAAGGCAAAGCCCACGTCGCCGTCCTTCTTGACCATGTTGTCGTCGCTGTAGCACACGATCAGTTGGCCGAGCTCGTTGAGGCCCATGTACTTCATGTTCTCATCGGCGATCTCATCGCTCTCCACGCCGGTGATCTGGCAGAAATACAGGCTCTTGTCATCCGCGCCCACTTTGCTCAGCTTGCCCACGCCCTTGCTGGTGTAGGAAGAGCCTTCGGTCCAGCCGGTCCACTCCTCGTCCTTGGTCCAGTCCCAGCCGTCCCAGGGCAGCTTGAGGGTGGCTTCGTCATCGGTGATGGCGGCGTCGAAGGTGAGCTTGGCTTCGATGTCATACACATGGGTGTGGACATAAGCGGCCTGGTCCACCATCACGCCCGCGTCGGAGCCGGTGGCGCTGCCGTCCAGCACCGGGGTCACGGTCATTTTCACGGCGTTCTCGGGCACGGCGATCAGTCCGGTGGTCTTGATGTCGTTCTCGTCGGCGTAGTCCTCACCGATGAAGGCGGCGGCCAGCACCCATTCGCCCTCCCAGTCCGTGACGAGGGCCTTGCGGTCAAAGGTCATGACTTCCTCGGGATCGGCTTCCAGGATGTTCTCAGCGGAAACGAAGCAGGGCAGCACCATCAGAGCGGCCAGGATCAGGGCAAAGATCTTTTTCATGTTCATCGCGTTCCTTTCTTTTCGTTTGGGTCGATTATACCACACAGACTCATCAGGCGGTAAGTGCTTTTTTGATTTGTTACACGCCGGAATAGGCCGCGAAGCCGCAGTCGATGGGCAGCACCACGCCGGTGACGGCGGACGAGAATTTGTCGTCCGTCAGGAAGAACACGCCGCCCAGGAGCTCCTCACTGTCCACGAAACGGCCCATGGGGGTGCCGTTAAGGATCTTGGCGGAGCGGGCCGTGGGGGTGCCGTCCGGGTTGAAGAGCAGGGACCGGTTCTGGTTGGAGACCAGGAAGCCGGGAGCGATGGCGTTGGCCCGGATGCCGGTGCCGGCGAAATGGGTGGCCAGCCACTGGGTGAAATTGCTCACGGCGGCCTTGGCGCCGGAATAGGCCGGGATCTTGGTCAGGGGGATATAGGCGTTCATGGAGGAGATGTTCAGGATGCAGCCGTGCTTCCTGGCCACCATATCCTTCGCGAACACCTGGGTGGGCAGCAGAGTGCCCTGGAAATTGAGCTTGAACACGAAGTCCACGCCGCCGGCGTCCAGGTCGAAGAAGGTCTTCTGCCCTTCTTTGGCTTCATGCTGGTACTCGTTGTCCGTGGTGGCCCGGGGATTGTTGCCGCCCGCGCCGTTCACCAGGATATCGCAGGGCCCCAGGTCCTTGAGCACCTCCTGATGCACCTGCTCCAGGGCCTCGGCGTCCAGCACGTTGGCCTTGTAGCCCTCGCAGACAAAGCCCTGCGCCTTCATTTCATCCGCCAGCTTTTTGACGGCGTCCTCGTTCAGGTCAAGGGCCGCCACCTTCGCGCCCGCCTGGGCGTAGGCCCTGGCCATATCACCGCACAGCACGCCGCCCGCGCCGGTGACCACCACTACTTTACCGGAAAAATCCACATTCAGAGGAAGCTGCATATCGATCTGCTCCTTTCATGATCGGGTGCCGCTCTACGAAGGAAGCGGCAGCCCGCGACAGTTTCTATTCGTTGCCCGGCCACTTTTCCATGGCCTGCTCCACGGTCATGCCCTGGGCGATGCCCTCCTTGCGGGAAGCGTTCACCGCCTGGATCTCCTTCATCTTTTTGCCGGTGAGGCTGTAGCCGTGCATGGCCCACAGCGTCGCCGCCCAGGCCAGCATGGGGATCACGCAGAACATGACGATGACCGCCACTTTGATGCCCGCGCTGAAGGGCGTCGCGTCGGTGGGCAGCTCGGAAAGGCCCGCGAAGATCAGGAAGATGAAGGCCACCAGGGTCTGGGCCAGGGAAGACACCAGCTTGTCCACCAGGGAGAACAGCGTGCCCATGATGCCGGGGATGTACTTGCCGGAGCGGTAGGTCTCATAGTCCGAGCAGTCCGCCACCATGGGGATGGGCATATCGGCGGTGGCATAGTACGCGCCGTAGCCGATGCCGAAGAACAGGATGAACAAGATGGTGTACAGGTTGACGGCCCCGCCGCCGTTGAAGGGGAAGGACAGCATCATGGCCGGGTTCTGGTTGTTGGACAGGATCAAAAGGATGAGCACGCCCACGTAGCAGAGCAGGGCCACCGCCACATAGCGGGTCAGGGACGCTTTCTGCCCCAGTTTCTGGGACGTGCGCACCGACAGGAGGAAGAAGGGCACCGCGAACACATAGCCCAGGATCATCATGGGCAGGTACAGGCTGTCGTAGTTGCCCATCAGGATGCCGTAGAGCGCCAGGAGCACCGTGGTGTTGGTGGCGATGGCCAGGGCCAGCTTGCAGCCCGCGCCGGCGACCATCAGGCGCTGCATGGGCTTGTTGTGCTTGATGATCTCCACATACTCGGAGACTTTGACCTTCTCCTGGGTGCCGCCCAGGCCGTAGAATTCCGGCCGGTCCTTCTTGGCGATGCCGATGATGGCAAGGATGGTCAGCGCCACGGACACCGCGATGCCGATGGGGGTGATGATGCGGTACAGTTCGGGCCTGGCGTAGCCGGACACGATCACCTTGCCCGCCTCATCCAGCAGGTTGAATTTGTTCTTGACCATGGGGATCAAGAACTGCATCACGCCCATGCCCAGCATGGAGCCCACGGTGTTGAAGATGGTGAACAGCGGCCGCTGGTTGGGGTCGTTGGTCAGCACCGTCTGGCCCGCGCGGGTCACGGAGGTCTGGAAGGTGTAGCCGATGACCCAGATGGCGTAGAACAGGATGAACGCCGCGTAGCGCAGCCACATCACGCTCTCCGGGATCAGGGGGGTCACGATGTACAGAAGCACCACGCTCACCGCCATGATCACGCTGCCGATGATCATGAAGGGCCTGAACTTGCCGATCTTCGTGCTGGTGCGGTCCATCAGCGCGCCGATGATGGGATCGGTGATGGCGTCGAACACCCGCATGAAGGTGACCATCAGGGAGGCGAACATGCCCAATTGCAGCACGCTGGAGCCGAACTGGGCCACATAGCTCAGGATCAGTACGAAATACACGTTGGTGGCCCCGTTATTGAGCGGGAACAGGGCCAGCTGGTACATTTTCGCCCGGTTCACCCCGGCGGGCGCGGGCGCGTTCTTGTCAGCCATGGAATAAAACCCCTTTCCTGCCGGAACGGTCATTAGTTCCGTCCCGGCTCATGTGATCACTTGGTCCAGTTGGCGCCCTTGTCCCCGGTCTCCTTCAGGCTGTAGGCGGGGTTGGGAGCCTCAACGAGCCTGAACTCGGCCTCGTCGCCGCATCCGCCGGATATGACCTTCACCTTCGTTACGCTCTCCAGGGGCACCGTGAAGGTGAACACCCGGCTGCCCTTCTTCGTTTCCAGTTTTTTGCCGTTCAGGTACAGCGTCACCTCGTCCCGGTTGGTGTACACCTTCAGGGCGATCTCCTTCTCCGTCCGGTCCCTGAAGCGCTTGGAGCAGATGTGCACGAAGGGATCTTTGCTCCAGTAGGCCTTGTACAGGTAGAAGCTGTCCTTTCTGGTCTTGCGGTCGAAGGTCACCAGGCCCTTGTGGTTCATGCCCGGTTCCCCGCCCTGGTTGCGCGCGTCGGCGGCGAAATCGAACATGTTCCACACGTGGTTGGCCCACATGTAAGGATTGCGCTCAAAGCACCTGAGCAGGTACTCGTGGTACTTCGCCTGGTATTCCTCGGTGTGGTCCCCGCGGCGGGGCCGGGAGGAGTGCAGATTGGGCATGCCCTCGCAGCCGTACTCGGAATAGCCCAGGCACCGGTTGGGGTACACCAGGTGGAAGAAGCGGATCCACAGGTCGTTGAGCCACAGCCCCGGTACGTACCAGCCCAGGTACAGGTTCCAGCTCACCACGTCCGTGATGTGCGCCACCCGGTTGAAGGGGCCGCACATGGCGTAGCAGGCCAGGGTGGTGAACCGGGTCTTGTCCATCTCGTGCACCAGGTCATTGAGCACCCGGTGGTTGTCCAGCATGTCCGCTTTGTCCTTGGTGGAGATGGTGATCTCGTTGGACACGCCCCAGCACACGATGGAGGGATGGTTGTAGTTCTGGATGATCAGTTCCTTCATCTGGCTGATGGTGTTTTCCCGGCCGCCCGGCATATGCTCGGAGATGTAGGGGATCTCCGCCCATACCACCATGCCCCGCTCGTCGCACAGATCATAGAAATACTGATCGTGCTGGTAGTGGGCCAGGCGGATGGTGTTGGCCCCGATCTCGCAGATCAGGTCCATATCCTCCCTGTGCATCTCCTTCGTGAGGGCGTTGCCCACGCCCTTCCTGTCCTGATGGCGGCTCACGCCCCGGAGAGGATAGCTCTTTCCGTTGAGGAAGAAGCCTTCTTTGGGATCGCAGCGGAAGTCCCTCACGCCGAAGCGGGCCGTGATCTCGTCCGTTATCTCGCCGTCCACGGTGAGCGTGGCCGCGGCGGTGTAGAGGTAGGGGCTCTCAAGGCCGTTCCACAGGTGCACGTCGGGGATATCCAGCGTCAGGTCCCTTCCCTCGCCCCGGGCGGCTTCCTTTCCCTCCGCGTCCAGAAGACGCACGGTGACGGTGCCCTCCTCGCAGCTGGTCCAGGTCGTGACACGGACCTCGCCCCGCTTGTAGCCGTCCCTGGGCTTCGCGGTGATCATGATGCCCGGGCCGGCGAAATGGTCCATATCGAAGTGTTTCTTGTTCAGTACGATCACATTCACGTCCCGGTAGATGCCGCCGTAGAAGGTGAAATCCGCCTTCTGGGGGTACACCCGGTCGTTCACGCTGTTGTCCGCGGTCACGATCAGCTCATTTTTATCCGCTTCCAGCAGCGCCGTGATCTCCTGGCGGAAGGTGGAGTACCCGCCGTCGTGATGGATGCAGCGGATACCGTTGACCGTCACGTCCGCCGTGGCGTTCACGCCCCGGAATTCCAGGTACACGCACTCCGTGTCCGGATCGAACCGGGGCGTATCGAACGCCGTGCGGTATACGCAGGTGCCCCGCCAGTAATCGTTGCCGCCGTCCTGCCCGTCCTGAGCGTTCCAGGTGTGGGGCAGGGTGACCGGGACCTCTTTTTTGTCCGGCCCGGTGAAGAGCCAGCCCTTGTCAAGGGTCTTGATCCGTCTCATGGTGCCGTCCCTCTCATTCTTCCACGATATGCTGGGTCAGGCCGTTGATATAGATGGGGGTCAGTTCCGCCTGGATGAGGGGCCGCGCATAGGCCAGGAACTCCGGCAGCATGTCGGTGCGGGTATCGTTGATCCACTCCACCGGCACCTTCTTTTCCAGGTTGGCCACCTTGTCGATGTCCACCAGCTCGGTGGTGCACTGATAGGGATCATTGGACAGGCGCTT
>CADCQZ010000022.1 GCA_902803675.1 uncultured Eubacteriales bacterium | reverse complement strand
CGCCTGCACGGTGAAGATGGACGTGGAGCGGGACGGGGTGAAGGAGCCCTGGCTGCTGCTGTTCAAGAACGAGACCCATAACCATCCGACGGAGATCGAGCCCTTCGGCGGCGCGGCGACCTGCATCGGCGGGGCGATCCGGGATCCCCTGAGCGGGCGGGCCTATGTCTACGGCGCGATGCGCGTGACCGGCGCGGCGGACCCGACCCGGCCCGTGTCAGAGACGATCCCCGGCAAACTGCCCCAGCGCAAGCTGGTGACGACGGCGGCGGCGGGCTATGCTTCCTACGGCAACCAGATCGGCCTGGCAACGGGGATCGTGGAGGAGATCTATCATCCCGGCTACGCGGCCAAGCGGATGGAGATCGGCGCGGTCATCGCGGCGGCGCCGGCGGAAAACGTCCGCCGGGAATGCCCGGCACCCGGGGATATCGTGATCCTGCTGGGCGGATCCACCGGCCGGGACGGCATCGGCGGCGCGACCGGATCCTCCAAGGCGCATAACTTACGCAGCGTGGAGACCTGCGGCGCGGAGGTGCAGAAGGGCAACGCGCCCGAGGAGCGCAAGCTGCAGCGGTTGTTCCGGATGAGCGAAGCGGCGCGCTTGATCAAGCGCTGCAACGATTTCGGCGCGGGCGGCGTGTCCGTGGCCATCGGCGAGCTGGCCGACGGCCTGGAGATCGACCTGAACGCGGTGCCCAGGAAATACGAGGGCCTGGACGGTACGGAGCTGGCCATCAGCGAGTCCCAGGAACGCATGGCCGTGGTGGTGGCGCCCGGGGACGCGGACGCTTTCCTCGCCCTGGCCGCGTCGGAGAACCTGCAGGCCTGCCCGGTAGCCGTGGTGCGGGAGGAAAAGCGCCTGGTGATGCGCTGGAACGGCCGGAAGATCGTGGATATCAGCCGGGATTTCCTGAACTCCAACGGCGCGGAAAAGCATATTTTCATCACGCCGGAGAAGCCCCGCTTCGAGCAGGATGCGATCGGGGGCACCTTCCGGGAAAACCTTGAGAAGATGGCCCGGGACCTGAACATCTGCTCAAAGCGCGGCCTTTCGGAGCGTTTTGATTCCACCATCGGCGCCGGCACGGTGCTGATGCCCTTCGGAGGCCGGGACCAGATGACCCCCATCCAGGCCATGGTGCAGAAAGTGAGCGTGGAAAAGAAGCACACCTCGGACTGCTCCCTGATGGCCTGGGGCTATGATCCATTCGTGGCGGAAAAGAGCCCCTATCACGGCGCGTACCTGGCGGTGGTGGAGTCCGTCTCCCGCCTGATCGCCACCGGCGCCGATATGAAGGACGTGTACCTGACCTTCCAGGAGTATTTCGAGAAACCCGGCACCGACGGGAAGCGCTGGGGCAAGCCTCTGGCCGCGCTCCTGGGTGCCTTCAAAGCTCAGATGGCCCTGGGCATCGGCGCCATCGGCGGCAAGGACAGCATGAGCGGGTCCTTCGAGAAACTGGACGTGCCGCCCACCCTGGTCTCCTTCGCCGTCACCATGGGCAAAACGGATGAGATCGTGCCCAATGAGTTCAAGCGCGCCGGGAACAAAGCGGTGCTGCTCGCGCCGGACACGGACGCGGACGGGCTGCCGGAAACGAAGTCCCTCCTCGCCCTCTTTGACCGGGTGACGGAGCTTATGCGCTCCGGGAAAGCCGTGTCGTGCTGGGCCCTGGGGATGGGCGGCGCCGCCGAGGGCGTGATGAAGATGGCCCTGGGCAACGGCCTGGGCTTCACCTTTGACGAAAAACTCACCCTTGACCGCCTGTTCGGCAAGTGTTACGGCGCGTTCCTCCTGGAAGTCACTCAGGATATCCCCGGCGCTGTCGACCTGGGCACGGTGACGGAGGAACCCGTCTTCGCCCTGGGGGACGAGCGCGTGGCTCTGGACGCTCTCAGGGCCGGGTATGAGGACCGGCTGGAGAGCGTGTACGCCTGCAATATCCCGGACGCCCCCGGGCCCATGGAGGACTTTTCCTTTGAGGCGGCCTCATGGCCGAGGCCCAAGGCGACCGCCGCCAGGCCGAAGGTGCTCATCCCGGCCTTCCCCGGCACCAACTGCGAGTATGACAGCGCCAAGGCCATGCGGGACGCCGGGGCCGAGCCTCAGATCCTGGTGATCAACAACCTGACCAGCGACGGCATCGCCCGCAGCGTGGATGAGTTCGCCGCCGCCCTCAGGGACGCGCAGATGATCTTCATCCCCGGCGGTTTCTCCGGCGGGGACGAGCCCGACGGCAGCGGCAAGTTCATCACGGCCTTCTTCCGCAGCGAGGCGGTGAAGGAAGGGGTCATGAAACTGCTGGACGACCGGGACGGCCTGATCTGCGGCATCTGCAACGGCTTCCAGGCGCTGATCAAACTGGGCCTGGTGCCCTACGGCCGGATCATCGATACGGATGAAAGCTGCCCCACCCTGACCTACAACGTGATCGGCCGCCACCAGTCCCGCATCGTGCGCACCCGGGTGGCGTCCAACAAGTCCCCCTGGCTGAGCCTCACCCGGGTGGGGGACATCTACTCCGTGCCCATCTCCCACGGCGAGGGCCGCTTCTACGCGGACGAGAGCCTGATCAGGCGTCTGGCCGCGAACGGGCAGATCGCCACCCAGTATGTGGACCTCAATGGGCACGCCACCGGGGATATCCACTTCAACCCCAACGGTTCCATGTTCGCCGTGGAGGGCATCACCTCCCCGGACGGCCGCGTGTTCGGCAAGATGGGCCACTCTGAGCGTGTGGGCAGCGGGCTGTACCGCAATGTGCCCGGCAACTATGACATCCGCATGTTCGAGGCGGCTGTCCGGTACTTCAAATAAACGGAGGAAATGATCAAAATGGCTTACCTTTCGGATATCCAGATCGCCCAGGCCTGTGAGAAAAGGCCCATCACCGAGATCGCGAAGAAAGCGCACATCGACGAGAAATATATCGAGCTCTACGGCCGCTGGAAGGCCAAGGTGGACCCGGCCCTGCTCAAGGAAACGGACCGTCCCGACGGCAAGCTGGTGCTGGTGACCGCCATCACCCCCACCCCCGCCGGCGAGGGCAAGACCACCACCACCATCGGCCTGGCGGACGGCCTGAGCCGCATCGGCAAGGACGTCACCGTGGCGCTGCGGGAGCCCTCCCTGGGGCCGGTCTTCGGCATCAAGGGCGGCGCGGCCGGCGGCGGCTACGCCCAGGTGGTGCCCATGGAGGACATCAACCTGCACTTCACCGGGGACTTCCACGCCATCGGCGCGGCCAACAATCTTCTGGCGGCCATGCTGGACAACCACATCCAGCAGGGCAACGCCCTCAACATCGACCCGAGGAAGATCACCTGGAAGCGCTGCGTGGACATGAACGACCGGCAGCTGCGCTTCGTGGTGGACGGCCTGGGCGGCCGGATCAACGGCACGCCCCGGG
>CADCQZ010000021.1 GCA_902803675.1 uncultured Eubacteriales bacterium | reverse complement strand
ATTTGTACACTATTATTTTAGGTGAAACGGCGGCGGAGCCAAGTGCAGGAATGAGCGCAAAATATGCGAAAAGTAAGATGTGGCATTGCCGGACGCCATCCTCGTCCGTTTGACGGGACCGGTTGAAATCGGGCGGGCGAACTGATAAAATAAAGGATCGGAACAACAGGGAGGATCTGTCATGGATCACGGCGGCAATGTGTGGCGGGGGGACGGCCCGGAGGGATGGCTGGATTTTTCCGCCAGCCTGCGCCCGGAGGGCCCTCCGGAGTGGGTGGAGCGGGCCCTTTCGCACTCTCTTTCCCGCGCGCGCTATTATCCCGACCCGGCGATGCGGGATGCCCGGCGGGGCCTGGCGGCTTACGCGGGCGTGGATGAGAAAACGATCCTGCCCACGGCGGGCGGTGTCGCCGCC
Source organism: uncultured Eubacteriales bacterium (assembly GCA_902803675.1). Next base: position 6,835 of record CADCQZ010000021.1, on the reverse strand, counting down.
ATCGACCTGGCTCTCCGTTCGGGCACGGGGCCTCTTCGCGTCCGCAGAGCCGCCTTCGGGGAATATGCCCGCCGCGCCGCGCTGTGGGGGCGCAGGGTCCTGGACGGGGAGGATCCCGAAGAGACGGGCGCGGGGGAGACCCTGATGATCTGCAATCCCGACAATCCCACCGGCGGAGCGCTGAGCCGTCAGGAGGTCCTGGCGCTGCACCGGACGGTGTCAAAACGGGGCGGGGATATGATCGTGGACGAGGCCTTCATCGACTACTGCCCGGAGATAAGCGTGCGCGCTTTCGTGGGCCCGACGCTCTCGGCGGTGGGATCGCTGACGAAGATCCTGTGCATCCCCGGCGTGCGCCTGGGCTATGTGTGCGCGTCCCCGGAAAGGATCGCGGGGATGGAAGCTGAGGCCCTGCCCTGGCAGCTGAGTTCCGCCGCCGCCGCGGTGGCGGCCGAACTGCCGGAGCATCTTGACGATATCCGTCAGGACGCGCGGATCAACGCCCGCCGGCGCGGGGAAATGGCGGAGGGCCTGAGACGAATGAACGTCGAGGTGCTCCCGTCCCGGGCCGATTTCCTTTTGTGCCGGTTCCCCCGTCCCATGGGCCCCGCGGCGGAAATGCTGAGGGAGCGCCGCATCCTGGTGCGCACCTGCGCCTCCTTCGGCCTGCCGGACACCTGGCTCCGCCTGGCCGTGCGCACGGAGGAGGAGAACCGGCTCCTGCTGAGGGAACTGGAAAAATGCCTGGGGATGTGACCGGGAAAGGGAGGTGACACGATGCGCGGGAAGAGCCTGATGATCCAGGGAACGGCCTCCAACGTGGGCAAGAGCGTGCTGTGCGCCGCTTTTTTAAGGATACTCAAACAGGACGGCCTGCGGGCGGCGCCCTTCAAGGCCCAGAATATGGCCCTCAATTCCTTCGTGACCCCGGATGGGGCGGAGATGGGCCGCGCCCAGGTGACGCAGGCCCAGGCGGCGGGGCTGGTGCCGGACGCGCGCATGAACCCGGTGCTTTTGAAGCCCACCGGCGACCGGCGCAGCCAGGTGATCGTGGAAGGGCGGGCCGTGGGCAGCATGACCGCCATGGAGTATCACCGTTTCAAGCCCCTGCTCCGGGAAAAGATCCGGGCCGATTATGAGTCCCTGGAGAGGGACGTGGACTGCGTGGTGATCGAGGGCGCCGGCAGCCCGGCGGAGATCAACCTGCGGGAAGGCGACATCGTCAACATGGCCATGGCCGCGGCCGCCGACGCGCCGGTGATCCTGGTGGGGGACATCGATCTGGGCGGCGTTTTCGCTTCTCTGCTGGGCACGGTCATGCTGCTCGCTCCGGAGGAGCGCGCCCGGGTGAAGGGCGTCATCATCAACAAGTTCCGGGGCGATGTCAAGCTCCTGGAGCCGGGCCTTAAAATGCTGGAGGACCTGATCCATGTCCCGGTCCTGGGCGTGGTGCCGTGGATGGACGTGGAACTGGAGGACGAGGACAGCGTGACGGAGCGCTTCCGCCGCTCCTCCGGCCGGGGCGACCTGGACGCGGTGGTGGTGAGATTGCCCCATATCTCGAACTTCACCGATTTTCAGGCCCTCACCCTCCAGCCCGGTGTGCGCGTGCGCTACGCCGAAAGGCGCGCCGATCTTGAGAACGCCGATCTGATCATCCTGCCGGGCACCAAGAACACTTTGGAGGACCTGATCTGGCTGCGGGACCGCGGCCTGGACGCGCCCGTCATCCGCCATGCCCGCGGGGGCGGGATGGTGATGGGCATCTGCGGCGGGTATCAGATGCTGGGCCGGGAGCTGCACGACCCGGATCACGTGGAATCCCAAGTGCCGGAAACGCCGGGGCTGGGGCTGCTGGACATGGATGTGACTTTCGCGCCGGACAAGCGCACCCGCCAGTCCACCGGCACCGTCGGGTGCGCGTCGGGGTGGCTTTCGGGCCTCAACGGCACAGAGCTTGACGGCTACGAGATCCACGCGGGCCGAAGCGTCTTCGGGCCGGGCTGCGTGCCCTGGCTGATCATCGACGGGGAGACCGACGGCGTGTGCAGCCCGGAGCAGAACGTGCTGGGCACCTACCTGCACGGCATTTTTGACGACGGCCGGTTCTTTGCCGCCCTGGCGGATCGCATCCGCGGTCTGAAGGGCCTCCCGGGTGCCCGGGCTCCGGTAATGACGATGGAGGAATTCCGGGAAAGGGAATTCGACCGCCTGGCGGACATCGTCCGGGCGAGCGTGGACATGGGGGCTGTTTACAGGATCATCCGGGGAGAGGAATGATGTTCAGGGATCACTTATGGGCCCTGATCGCGGGCTTCCTTCTGGACTGCCTGCTGGGGGATCCCGAATGGCTGTATCATCCGGTGCGCGTGATCGGCGGCTTCATTTCATGGGTCGAAAAACACCTGCGGGCGCGGGGCGGCGATCTGAGGAAAAGCGCGGTGACGCTGACGGTATCCACGGTGCTCGTGACCATGGCGGCGGTCTTCGCCGTCCTGTTCCCGCTGCGGCTCTGGGGCCGGGTGCCCTGGATCATCGGCGCGGCGCTTTTTGACTGGATGGGCCTGGCCGCCCGGTCCATGGTGCGGGAAGCCCGCGGGGTGGAAGAGGCGCTGGGGCGGGGCGTTGAAGCCGCCCGCAAACAGGTGGCCCGCATCGTGGGCAGGGACACCGCGCGCCTGAGCGAAGAGGAGATCATCAGGGCCGCGGTGGAATCCGTGGCGGAAAATACCACCGACGGGGTGATCTCGCCCATGTTTTACGCGTTCCTGGGCGGGCCGGTGCTCTTATGGGGGTTCAAGGCGGCCTCCACCCTGGATTCCATGGTGGGGTATCTCAATGAGAAATACCGGGACATCGGCTGGAGCAGCGCCCGGCTGGATGACGCGCTGAACTTCATCCCCGCCCGCCTGACGGCGCTGCTCATGGTGGGCGCGGCCTTCCTCACCGGGGCGGACGGGAAAAACGCCCTGCGTATCGTGAGGCGGGACCACGCCAATCACAAGAGCCCCAACTGCGCCTGGAGCGAGGCCGCCGCCGCGGGCGCGCTGCGTATCCGATTGGGCGGCACCCATGATTACTTCGGGGAGCCCGTGGAAAAGCCGTCCATCGGGGATGACGACCGCCCCGCCGTGAGACGCGATATCCGCCGGGCGAACGGGCTATTGTATGTTTCCGCGGCGCTTTTTCTGGCGCTGCTGTGCCTGATCGGCGGGCTTTTCACCGGGTGACGGCGCGGGCTCCCGGTATCCTCAAAAGAGACGCGCGGAGAGGAGCGGATCAAGTTTGGACGCCATGGATGAGGCGCGCCGGCGCTGGGACGCCGTCGCCAAGCCCCTGCACGCTCTGGGGCTCCTGGAGGATATGGTGGTGAAGATCGCGGGGGTGCAGGGCACGCCCGACGTGGATATAGGCAAACGCTGCGTGCTGGTGTTCTGCGCCGATCACGGCGTGGTCCGGCAGGGCGTGAGCCAGTCCGGCAGCGAGGTCACGGCCCTGGTGGCCAAGAGCATCGCGGAGGGCGGCGGCAATATCGGCCTGATGGCGGCCGCGGCGGGAGCGGACGTGTTCGCCGTGGACATGGGGATGCTCCATCCCGTGCCCGGGACCATCGACCGCCGGGTGGGGAACGGCACCGCCGATATGACCGAGGGCCCCGCCATGAGCCGTGAACAGGCCGAGACCGCCGTGCGGGCGGGCATCGACCTGATGGCCGACATGAAAAAGCGCGGGTATCGGATCGCCGTCATCGGGGAGATGGGCATCGGCAACACCACCGCTTCCAGCGCGCTTTCCTCCGTGCTGCTGGATATGCCCCCGGAAGAAGTGACGGGCCGGGGAGCGGGCCTTTCCGACGCGGGGCTGGAACGCAAGACCGCCGCCGTCCTTAGGGCGGTCCGGGTGAACGCGCCGGACCGGCGCGACCCCATGGACGTGCTCGCCAGGCTGGGCGGCTTTGAGATCGCGGGCATGGCGGGAGCGTTCCTGGGGGCATACCGGCACCGTATCCCGGCGGTCACCGACGGCGTGATCCCCGACGCGGCGGCCCTGATCGCCGCCCGGATCGACAGGAACGCCGTTTCCGCCATCCTGCCCGGGCACGTGAGCCGGGAGCCGGCGGATCTGGCGATCATGGAGGAACTGGGCCTGGAGCCCGTCATCAACGCCCGCATGGCCCTGGGCGAGGGCACCGGCGGCGTGATGCTGCTGCCCCTTCTGGACATGGCGCTGAGGGTGTACCGCGGATCCCACACTTTTAAGGGGCTGGGCATGGAGCCCTACCGGCCCCGGGGAGGCGGCTTATGATCGTGCTGGTCACGGGCGGCAGCGGCTGCGGCAAATCCACCTGGGCCGAAAACCTGGTGGACAGCCTGCCCCGGGAAGGCCGGGTGTATATCGCCACCATGCAGGTGTATGACGAGGAGTCCCGGCAGCGGGTGAAGCGCCATGTGGAGCAGCGCGCGGGCAGGGGCTTTACGACCGTGGAATGGGAAAAGGACCTTCGGAGCGCCCCGGTCCCCGCCGGCAGCATCGTCCTTCTGGAGGATCTGGTGAACCTGACGGCCAATGAGATGTTCGGCGGGGGGGACGTCAGGCGGGTGGTGCCCGCGCTGGAGACACTGGCCCGGCGCTGCCGCCATCTGGTGATGGTCACCAATGATCTGTTCTCGGACGGCGTGACCTATCCCGACTCGGTGCGGGCGTATCTTAAGGAGCTGGCCCGGATCCACCGGCGGGCGGCGGAGATGGCCGATACCGTGGTCGAGGTGGTGTATTCCGTTCCCGTGGCGGTGAAAGGAGTTCTGCCGTGTCTGTGATCCGCTCGATGCTCATCGCTTTTTCCACTTATTCCCGCGTCCCCGTGCCCCAGGTGGAATGGACCGAGGAGAACCGCCGGTACAGCCTGTGCTTTTTTCCCCTGGTGGGGGCGGTGACAGGCGCGCTCGTCTGGGGATGGCTGGCCCTGTGCGGCGCCCTTTCCTTCGGCCCGCTGCTCAAGGGGGCCGGGGCGGCGCTGCTGCCGATCTTTATCACCGGCGGCATCCACATGGACGGATACATGGATACCTGTGACGCCCTCAATTCCTGGCAGAGCGCCGAAAAGCGCCTGGAGATCCTGAAGGACAGCCGCGTGGGGGCTTTTGCCGTGATGCGCTTTACGGCGTATCTTCTCCTGAGCTGCGCTCTCTTCAGCGAGGCGCGGGCCGGGGACGGGCCGCTGCTCATGTGCGTGTTCATCCTGTCCCGGGCCCTGAGCGCCTGGACCCTGACGGCTTTTAAAAACGCCCGCCCCGACGGCATGTCGGACGCTTTCGCCCGGGCGGCGCGCGCGCGGCCGGTCCTTGTCAGCGGGGCGTGTTATTGCCTCATCTGCGCCGCCGTGTGGGCGGCGCTCGGCGGGTGGCTCGCTCCGTGCTGCCTGGCCGCGGCGGCCCTTTGCGTGATCGGCTACCGCCGCATGGCTTACCGGGAGTTCGGCGGCGTGACGGGGGACCTGGCGGGCTTTTTCCTTGAGGTGACGGAGCTTACGCTCACGGCGGTGATCGTGATCGGGGGGAGGTTTTTATGAAACTCTATATCGGGGGCGCTTACCAGGGGCAGGCAGAGCTGGCGGAAAGGGAAAACCCGGGCGCGTCCATCTGGGCGGACTTTCACGAGACCGTCCGGGAGGCGGTCCTCAACGGGGACAGGGACCCCGGCGCCTTCGCCCGGGACTTTATCCGGGAGCATCCGGACGCGGTGGTGGTATCCGACGAGGTCGGCGCGGGCGTGGTGCCCGTCAGCGCGCGGGACAGGGCCTACCGTGAGGCCGTCGGCCGGGTGCTGTGCCTGATCGCCCGGGAGGCGGAGCAGGTGACCCGGTGCGTGTGCGGGATCGGGGTGCGCATCAAATGAGATGGATCCTGATCCGCCACGGGCTCACTCAGGGCAATCTTGAAGGGCGGTATACCGGCTGCCGCACGGACGAGCCCCTGTGCCCGAAGGGCGTCGAGGCGCTCAGACGCGTCAGCGTTCCGCCCGTTAAGCGCGTGTTCTCAAGCCCCATGAAGCGCTGCCTGGAAACGGCGGCGATCCTGTATCCGCTTCTTGTGCCCGAGATCGTGCCCGACTTCAGGGAATGCGATTTCGGGGCGTTCGAGAACAAGAACTACGCCGAACTGAACGGGAGAAAGGACTACCAAAGGTGGATCGATTCGGGCGGCGGGATCCCTTTTCCCGGCGGCGAGAGCCGCGGGAGCTTTTCCGCCCGGTGCGTGAGGGCCTTTGACGCGCTCACGAAGGAAGACCCGGCGGGGGACTGCGCCCTGATCGTCCACGGCGGCACCATCATGGCCATCATGGAGGCCCGGGCTTTGCCCCGGGGCGGGTACTATGATTTCAGGGTGAAGTCCGGTCAGGGGTATATCCTGGAGGAGAGCGGGGCTTATCGGCCGATCGGGGACGGATGAGCCCCGCCGCTTTACTTTCCGGAGGAAAACGGGTATAATCATAGCAACATATCGGGGGACCGTCGGTCTGACGGATCATAACGGCCTGATGAGGGCCTTCCCTTCGGTCCCCGGCATCTTTACGAAGGAAAAACGGCATAAACATCCCGCGGCTCCCGTTTTTCCTTTTCCCCTTTTACGCCGGCGCCGCGCCGGCACGGTGCATTGAATGCTGATAGAGTACGGCAACACCACGGTGAGGCCCGACTGGGTGCTGGACGAGAAAACGCCCACGGGCTATTCCCGGATCTACTATGTCATGAGCGGGGACCTCATGTACGAGTCCGCCGAGGGCAGAAGGGCCATGCGCCCGGGCTTTCTGTACGCCCTGCCCTCCACGGTGCCCT
>CADCQZ010000020.1 GCA_902803675.1 uncultured Eubacteriales bacterium | reverse complement strand
CGTATGCGCCGTGCGCTGGCGGCGAAACGGATGCGCCACCGGCCGCGCACGGACTTGTGCAACAGTTAATTCCGGTATTTTTATAACCTTGCTGTTTTATATCCTCTCTCTGATCCTTTTTTTGTTCTCCCTGGTTTGCTTTCCAACCATATGTTTCCGTTTCTTATTATTTTGGGGCTGTTGCTTGTGCAACAGCCCCTGCAGATTTTTGACTTGATCGAACGTTTCCGGGAAGCCGATCTAAAAGTTGAATGGGAGCTCGGCGACGTATTTCGGGATCATGATCATCGCGTTGGGATGATCCTGCAGCAGTGTGACAGGGAAGGCGGCGCTCTTTTCACCGTACAGCGCGTGGCGGACCGTGGAGCGCTGCATGGTGTGGGTCATGGTCACGAGGATCCGGCGGGCGCAGAGCATCTCCTTCATGCCGACGGTGATAGCCTTGTTCGGGAACACGTCCGTGGCGCCGCCCAGGTCCAGGATAGCGTTTTTGAGGATCGTGCCCGGCGTCAGGTCGATCACACGCGTGGGCAGTTTCGCGAATTCCTCCGGGGTCAATTCGGGTTCCGGCTCGTTGAAAGCGATATGGCCGTTATAGGCGATGCCGCCCATGCACAGGTCCACACCGCCCAGTTCGTCGATCAGGCGCTGGATGGCGCCGGGATCAGCGGGATCGGGGAAGATCCGGTGATCCTCCGGCGGGGCCAGTTCGGGATCCAGCTGATCATAGAGCGCCTTTTGCATCTGGAAGCGGAAGGACTGGGGATGCTCCCTGGGATAGCGCTTGCCCTCGTCGTCGATCAGCTCATCCATATTGATGATCCAGGTGTTTTTCAGGCTGCAGCGCCGCTGATTGACATAGCGGGCGAAGATGGGATGCTGGTCCGTGGGACCGCAGGGCACGATCATCACGGTGTTTTTGCCGGCCGCGTTGTTCTTCTCCACTTCGAACAGCATCTGCAGGGCGTATTCGCACATGACCTCCGTATAATCTCCCAGGATCATAAGCGGGATCTTGCCGCCTTTTCCGAGCTCCTCGGGCGGGATGCGGTAATAGGACGGGACTTTAAGCATAATGCCACCTCCATGGTTTGATATGATCGTCCGCGCAGATGAGCGCGGCGGGATTCAACTGAGCCTTTTTCCTCTGAACAGCACATCCTTGACATTGAAATCCTTATCCATGATCACGATGTCGGCGTCCTTGCCGACTGTCAGGCTGCCCTTGCGGCCGAAGCAGCCGGCGATCCTGGCCGGGGTCGCGCTGAGCATCATGCTCACCTCATTGAGCGGGATGCCGCATTTGAGATGAGCCACCCTGAGGGCACGGTCCATCGTGCCGATGCTTCCGGCGTAATAGCTCAGGTCGGGCAGCTGGGCCACACCGTCCTTGATGACCACCTTTACGCCCCCGTTCCTGGAGCCCAGCACGCTGTTTTTCACATCGGTCCCGGCGGCGCGCATCGCATCGGTGATCAGCGCTACGCGCCCCGCTCCCTTGATCCTGATGATCAGCTGCATCAGTTCTTTGGGCACATGGCAGCCGTCGGCGATGAGCTCCACGGTGATGTCGTCCCGAAGCAGCACTGCCTCATTGAGCCCTCCGACGGTGATGCCGTGTTCCTTCCGGGACCAGTTCGTGGCGCTCAGGAAATGCGTGATGTGCCTGAAGCCCCAGTCGAAGGCGCGGTAAGCGTCTTTTGCCATGGCGTCGGTATGGGCGATGGAAGGCATAATGCCGTTTTCCGCCATCACGGCGGCGAAAATATCGCTGCCCGGAAGCTCGGGAGCCTCGTCCCAGCGCCGGATGCGGCCCTCGGCCAGGCGGATGAAGCGCTCCAGCATCTCCCGTGTGGGGAAGCGCTGTTCCGTGACCGGCTGCGCGCCTTTGGACTTGCCCGTCGTGGCGAAGAAGGGCCCCTCCAGATGCAGCCCCAGGAGTTCCGGCCCGGTGAAAGGTGCCTTCGTTTCCTCGATATAGTGCCTGATGGTCTTCTCAAGCTGTTCGTCCGGGCAGGTCATCGTGGTGGGCATCATGGCGGTGGTGCCGTGCCTGCCGTGGGTGAGGGCGGATATGCGGACGCATCCCGGCTCACAGTCGGTAAAGTCCGCGCCCCCGCCTCCGTGGACATGCAGATCGATAAAGCCCGGCAGGATATATCCGCCCCCGGCGTCCAGCTTTTCGGTATTTTCGGGGCAGGGGATGCCGACGGCGGTGATCCTGCCGTCTTCGACCAGTACGGAGCTGTTCTCTTCCATACGGTCCTGGAATACGGCCGTTCCGTTTCCGATCCAGATCCTTTTATCCTTCATCGTGATCCGCCTCTTCTTCCGGTTTGAGTTCGATGTCGGCATATGCGCTTATAAGCCCATCGGCCCGGGCAATGACTGAAAGTGTGCCCGCTTCACGGCCCACCCGGACGCACAGGGCGCAGCGGCCGGCCCGCATCCGCCGGACAGGACTTGTGACGGGGACGGTGTCGCACATGTCCGATCCGGTGCCGATGAGCGTGCCCAGACGGTTCACGGCGAAACGGATCTCGGGGCAGGCGTCTGGCACCTCACGGTCTTTTTCATCCTGGCAGACACAGGTCAGCATCACCACGTCCTTCCCGTCGGCGTATTCGGCGGCGCTGTCCGTGATCAGTTTTAATTTCACCGCCGGGCCCGTGGTCTCCTGTGCGTCTTCCGCCGCTTTTTTGCCGCGGATGTATCCCACCGCGGTAAGTTTTCCCGGCTGCCAGGGAACGGTCCACTCCTGATGGACATATGGGGTCAGCTTCACCCGCCCCAGGCTGGACCCGTTCAGGAAGAGTTCGGCCTCCTCACAGTTGGAGTAAGCCCATACCGGGATGATCCGCCCTTCGGCACCGGGGTGATTCCAGTGGGGCAGGATATGGATCATGGGTGTGCCGGACCAGTGGGACTGATTCTGCCAGAAAGCGTCCTTTTTCTGGAGGTAAAGGTCGATGGCGCCGGATACCGAGCACAGCCGCGGCCACCGCCCCTCGCCCCGGTGTTCCACACCGTCCCATTGGAAAGCGCCGGCCACCCAGGGCCTGGCCGTCAGGAATCTCCAGGTCGCTTCACGGGTGATGCCGCACTGGTCGCCTGTCTGATGGTCGTAAGCCGAGTAGCGCCCCTGTTCCGGGCAGTCATCCCCGTACCATCCTCTTACCGTTGCCGTGGCGCAGGTCTCACCGGCGAGGATCGGCTTGCCCGGGTATTTATGATGCAGGGCATCGTAGCACTGCAGATTGTAATTGACACTGATCACGTCGCATATCTCATGGACCGGCGCGTTCGCCGGATCATGACAGACTACCGTGGTCACAGGTCTGGTGGGATCCAGCTGGCGTATCCGGGCGAACATCCTTCCCGCGATCCTGACGCCCCGGCTCTCGGCGTGGGTGGGTTCCTCATTGCCCGCGGACCAGAGCATCACCGAAGGCCGATTGCGTTCCAGCCGGATCAGGGTCTCCAACTGGCGCATCGCTTCCGGTTCATCGGAAAACCAGCGGGTCTCCGCCATGACGATGAATCCCGATTCGTCGCAGGCGTCCATCAAATGGCGCGTGTGGGGATAGTGGGAGCAGCGCACCGCGTTGACGCCCATTTCCTTATAGAGTCCGGCCCGGTAAAAGGCCGCGCGCCGGGGCATCACTTTGCCGGTGAGGCCGTAGTCCTGATGCCCGCATTCCCCTTTGAGGATCATGTGCCGCCCGTTCAGGAAGAAACCTTCCGGGGTGAACGCGAAGGTGCGGTAGCCGTACCGGTCGATCTGGCTGTCGATGAGCTCAGGCCCGTCATAGACCCGTGTCTCAACAGTGTACATTTGAGGATCGTCCACGTCCCAGCGTCGGGGCTGTCTGATCCGGGCTGTCAGGGTCAGCGCCGCGGTACTGTACGCGGGCACGGTGAGGGTGCCGCACTCAAGGATCTGCGTGCTTCCGTCCGGCGCGATCCCCTTACATTCCACGGCGAGAGCGCGTTCACGGAGGCCGTCGTTGCGGATCTCCACGTCGATGGGCACCCGCCAGTTTTCGTTCCCCAGGTGCTCCGGATGGATGAACACGCCGCCCCGGAGGATATGGGCCTGATCGCTTTTGATGAGCCATACGTCCCTGTAGATGCCGCCGCCCTGATACCACCAGCCCTCATGGCTGGATG
>CADCQZ010000019.1 GCA_902803675.1 uncultured Eubacteriales bacterium | reverse complement strand
GCCACATCCAGCCGGGGATCCGCCCCCACCTTCACCTTCAGGCAGTCGAAGCCCCGCTCCACGGCGAGGAGCGCGTCCCGGGCCATCTCCTCCGGGCTGTTCACGCTGATGGTCAGGTCCGTCACCAGATGATCCCGGGCCCGGCCCAGCATTTTATACACGGGCACGCCGTGCAGCTTGCCGTACAGATCCCACACCGCCATGTCCATGGCCGCCTTGGCGCTGGTGTTGTGCACCACGCAGGTCTGTATCAGCTTCGTGACAGCCTGGAAGTCCTCCACGTCCTGCCCTAAAAGGGCGGGCGCCAGGTGATCCTGCAGGGCGCCGATGATGGCCCCCGTAGTATCCCCGGTGATCTTCCCCGTGGGCGGCGCCTCGCCGAAACCCACGGCGCCCGTGTCCGTATACAGCTTCACGATGATGTCCTCCACGCTGTTCACGGTGCGCAGCGCGGTCTTGAAGGGCGTCCTCAGCGGGATGGACACCCTGCCCCACTCGATCCTGGTGATCCTCATAGCTGCCTCCTGTCCGTATCAAAAATATGATCTATTCCCCGGCCCATGCCCTGATCACGTCATACAGTTCGTCATAGTCCGCCGCGGTCCACGCAACACCGTATTCCTCCGCGGCCTTTTGGATATCCCCCGTCGGCATGAACCACACGGAGCGGATGCCGGCGTTTTTCGCCCCCAGCATGTCCGACGTGAGGGAGTCCCCGATCATCAGGCACCTCTCCCCCGGCTCGCCGATCCGCTCCAGGATGATATCGAAAAACCGCCTGTCCGGCTTCGCGGCCCCCATCTCCTCGCTGATGAACACGCCGTCCAGGTACCGGTCCATCCCCGTGGAGGCGATGCGCCCCAGGGCGTTCACGGTCACGCCGTTGGAAGCGATATAGATCCGCGCGCCCGGGATGCCGCGCTTCACCCTGTCAAGAAAATCGAGCGCCCCGTCCATCGCGATGCCGTTCCGGCTCATGGTGAGGATGAACTCACCGTTCACTTTGAGGGGATCCAGCCCGTCCCCGCCGCACAGGCGGAGCACGTGCGCGAACCGCCGGGCGAACAGCTCCTCCCGGGTGACGGTGCCCTTCTCCAGTTCCAGCCACAGCGCCTTGTTGAATGCCTTGAACTCCCGGTAGATCTCATCCGAAAACATGAGGCCGTGGGCCCTGAGCACGATGCCCAGGGCTTTTCGCTCCGTGGCGTGGAAATCCAGAAGGGTCTGGTCCAGGTCGAACAGCAGATCGTGACGCATGTTTTTCCCCCGGTGATCCTTTTTGAGATATCATACCCTTTTGCTTTTCCCTCTGTCAATATGCCGTCATCCGTCGATCCGCCGAATTTCCCGATTTTCTACGAAACGTAGAAAAAATAATTGACAAATCATACGTTTTCGGTGTTCAATGTTTCCCGGGGACCGTGTATGATATCCGTGAGATCACTGATCAGGCTGCGCGGCAGCCGGAACGGAGGCAACACCATGTATCACACGATCCCGATGAAAGCCATCCGCGCAAAAGAACAGACGACCGGAGGAGACCTATGGAGAACATGCTGGCGGAAAATATCCGGCGCTGTCGGAAAAGCCTGGGATTCACTCAGGAGCAGCTGGCCGAGAGGCTCGGCGTCACGCTGGGCGCAGTTTCCAAATGGGAACGCGGAGGATCTGAGCCGGACCTTGCGTACATCATGGACCTCGCCGAGCTCTTCCATGTATCGGTGGATGCGCTGATCGGCTTCACCATGCGCGGCCTGGACGCGGACGCGGAGGCGGACCGGATCCGGAACATGGCCGAAAAGCAGGACTTGCCCGGCGCGCGGCGCGTCGCGGAGGAATACGAGGACGCCCTGAAAAAATTCCCCAACCATTTCCGCATCGTCTGCGACGCCGCGCTGACGCACAAGCAGATCGGCATCCTGTACCGGGAGGACGGTGAGCTCAGGCGGTCCCTGGAGCTGTTCAGGCACGCCATCGACCTGATCAGCCAGAACCGCGATCCCCTGATCAATGAGGTGATCCTCCGGAACGAGATAGCCGAGTGCCACACGTATCTCAAAAACTACAAAAAAGCCATCGAGACCTATAAAAACAACAACCCCACCGGCAGCAACGACGCCCAGATCGGCCTGCTCTACACCCATTACGAAAAAAAGCCCGACGAGGGGCTCCCCTGGACCCGGCGCGCTTTCTTCAGGCACATTAACGGCCTGATCACCACCATGGCCGGATACATGGCCTACTATATCGCCACCGGCGGCTGTGACCGGGGCATCCGCACGGCCGAATGGACCATCCGCATGCTCGGGAGCCTCAAGCGGGACCCGCTCCGCCGCGCCTTCACGGACAAGATCGTCAGCGTTTTCCTCCTGGACCTGGCCCTGCTGCGGGACATGAAGGGCGACACGGAAGCGGCGGAGGAGACCTTGCGCGAGGCCGTCAACACCGCCCGGGATTTTGACGCGGATCCCGTGTTCACTCTGGAGAACCTGATCTTCTATGAAGAGGACACGGTCACATCCGTCTACGACGACACCGGGCCCACCGCCCTGGACGGCCTGAGGAGCTCGCTTAAGAGCCTGGATCCCTTCGTGTCCGACGCGTTCCGGGAAATGTTCGCCCGCCTGATCGCGGAAGCGTAAAGCAATCAAACCTCCCCCGCCTGATCGGGCAGATCCTTAAAACTCGCCGGCCGACGCTTCCGTCAGCACCCAGGGGATCAGCACATCGTGCTCCCCCTGCGGGATGTCGTCCCGGAGCATTTTCTCAAAGCACAGGCACACGGCCCTGTCGGCGCCGTTTTCAAGGAACCGGTCGTAATACCCCGCCCCGTGCCCCAGGCGCTTCCCGTCAAGGGACGCGGCCACGCAGGGCACGATCACAAGATCCAGATCCTCCGGCGCGGCCGAGCTCGTCACTGTTTTCGGCTCCGGGATGCCATAGGCGCCGGGCGCGAGATCTTCCATGGCCCGGATCCGCGCCGCCGCCATCTCACCCGGGCCCGCGCATTTGGGCACATACACCTTTTTGCCGTCCGCAAGGGCGGCTTTTATGATGCCAAACGTGGGCGGCTCATTGTCCACGCTCACGTACACGAACACGCTCCGGGCGCGCGCGTACGCGCCGGACTTCAGGAGGCGCCCGGCGATCGCCTCCCCCGCGGACCGGATATAGGCGCCTGAAAGGGATGCCCGCTTTGAGAGCATCTCCCGGCGCAGGGATCTTTTGACAGTGTTCAGATCCATGATCACCTCGGCATGTTGGGCCGCGCTCCATCAGAGCCGGTGCGCCTCACACTGTGTCATGCTGAAGGCGTTCGGCCCTGAAGCATCTGTTCTGCGGCAGGCAGGGGCACGTGGGCAGAAAAGCGGTATCTTGTCCGGTATCTTGTCCGGTATCCTGTATGGTATCCAGTCCCGCGCAGGGGATCGATCAGGGAACAGGCCCGCGAGCGGATGGGGCCATAAGCCGGGCAAGCGGTCGTTTATCGCGGCGGACGATCAGTATCGCTCGTCCCCTGATCGAACTTTTTCCATTTCACGGGTCAGGGCAATGATGGCCGCTTCCAGCTGTGCTTTATAGGCGTACGAAGTCCTTTTCAGCTCACAGTTCAGCATGTTGTTCACAGCGGCGCTCTCCCGCGGTGAGTGATCATAAGCGTACACCGCCTCGTCATACTCCTTTTTCGCCGCCGTCAGTTTTTTGAAGATCCCGTCCATAGGGGGGCTCCTTTCATTTCCGGACCGTATCGTTCTCCGATCTTCACTTTGCCCATAAAAGGATCGATCGCGTTGATATGACGCGCGCCTTCCTCCCGGTCACGGGATCTGTCAAGTGAGAAATGACGCATCGCGGATCTGACCGGGGGCCTGCGGGATGGGTATTGGATACCCACCCGCACAACGCATTCACAGAACGCGTAAAAATTCCTCCCTGATACTGCTGAACCTCTCGTCCTGCAGGCCGAAGTCCTTTCCCTTATAGTTCCACAGGGCGCGGCCGATATCCAAACGGTCCATGGCGGTGTGGATGTCCTTCAGCCAGCGGATCTTGTCCCCGTTGTCCGCCAGGTCGATCACGCCGTACTCGCCGCAGTACAGGGGCACGTTGTCCTTCCGGGCCTTTTTCACGGCGGGGGCGAACAGGTCCTCGAAAAACTCCGGGCCGATGGGCGGCGTTTCCTCCCGGTAAATAGCCGCGGTCATGTTCCTGTTCAGGATCCTGCCGGCCTCCCGGTACTCATCCAGCGTTTTGGGATAGCCGATGCGGAAGTCCCGGGGCATGTCCTTCACCCAGTAGGCGCCCTGATGGGTGAACACCAGGGGCTC
>CADCQZ010000018.1 GCA_902803675.1 uncultured Eubacteriales bacterium | reverse complement strand
GGCGTCATCGATAGCCTTCAGGAACACGGGATTCCGCTTAAAAGACCCGTCCCGTATCGCGTTGTCCATCCGAACATCATCCTGCGCGACGACGCGGCCCGCGCCCAGATTGGTATGCCCCGCTTCGGAATTCCCGGGCTTGCCGGCCTGCAGGCCCACGTTTTCCCCGGAAGCCTGCAGCCTGACGTTGGGCCAGGACGCGAGCAGAGCGTCCCACGCCTCCGTATCCGCCAGAAATACGGCATCATTGTCGTCCCCGGACCCATATCCCCAGCCGTCAAGGATGATGAGCATCACTTTTTTACCTCGGATATCGCCCTGCTCGATCAGACTGCGGCCGGTCATATCATCCGGCGCCTCAAGCCCCAGGATGGACAGGACGGTGGGCGCCACATCCCCCAGGATGCCGTCCCGCAGAGTGACCGGCCTCTTTTCCGGATCGATGAGCAGGAAGGGCACCGGGTTGGTGGTGTGAGCCACGTGAGGCTTGCCGGCCTCGGTATACAGAGTCTCGATATTGCCGTGGTCCGCGGTCACGAGCACGATGTAGCCCTTCTCCCCGGCATGGTCGGCCACCCTGGCGACGGTGTCGCTGATCACATGGCAGGCCTTCAGCTTCGCCTCGGCGTTGGACGTGTGCCCGATCACGTCGCCGTTGGCGAAATTCGTCAGGATGAAATCATATCCCTCATCCGCCGCGGCCATCACCTTTTCCGCCACCTCAGGCAGGCTCAGTTCCGGTTTTTGATCGAAGGGGATGCCTTTGGGAGAAGGTACGCGCACGTCGTCCTCACCCGGGAAGGGCTGATTTTCCCCGCCGTTGAAGAAAAAAGTCACATGGGCGTATTTCTCGCTTTCGGCGCAATGGAACTGCCTGAGCCCCGCCTCACTGATGATCTGGGCGAGGGGCTTCACCACTTTTTCCGGAGCGAAGGCGATGGGCAGATGCTTGAATTTCTCGTGATACATGGTCATGATCACGAATTCGGTATCCGGCATGAATTCCCGGGGGAACCGATCGAAATCCGGCTCGGTGAAGGCTTCGGTGAGTTCGATCTCCCTTTCGCCCCTGCGGCAGCAGAATATCACACTGTCGCCGTTTCTGATCCTGCCGACCGGCTGACCGTTGTCGTCCAGGCGCACCATGGGCTCCAGAGAATAATCGGTCTGCCCCTGTTCATAGGCGGCTTCCACCGCTTTGGCCAGCGCCAGAGCGCCGCGGTCCGCGTTTTCCATACTTTATCGACCTCCTGCCAAAATCATTTCAGCGCGGGAAACAGGTCCAGCAGCTGAGAAAAATGCGTGATGAAATGATCGGGCCTGTTTTTTTCGGTCACTTCCTGCGGCTTCTTGCCGGGATAACGCACAGCCACCGTCATACCAAGCCCCGCCGCTTTCGCGCCGACGATGTCCCGGTCCAGGTTATCCCCGACATAACAGGTGTTTTCGGGAAGGCTGCCGCACTCCTCAAGAGCATAATAGTATATGGCGGGATGGGGCTTGCGGATCAGGCAGACGCTGGACTGCTGCACCGTGCTGAAATAGGGCCGCAGCTGATCCCTGTCAAGCCAGTCGTCCACTTCCTCCACACCCACCAGATCGCTGACGATGCCCAAAGTATAGCCCCGGCGGTGAAGCTCCCTGACGGTCTGAGCGCCGCCGTCGGTCACCACCCGCTCCCCCTTGGTTTTGCGGTAGGCCCAGGTGAGCTCGTTCGCCGCGGCTTCCACCCTGTCACGGGGCAGATCATAAGCCAGCCACCGGGTCCAAAGCGTTTTCACCGGCGCTTCACAGTAAAAGGTCAGGGCCCATTCCCGGTATTTGTTATAACGGGCCTCGATCACATCCCGGTAGTAATCATCCGGGTCCGCCTCCACCCCCAGCAGATCACAGATGCGCTGCTTGGCCGCGCGGCTGTACGCTTCGTCTTTCCGGATCACCCGGAAGGTGTCTCCCAGGTCCACAAAGATCGTATCGATCAAACCGGTGCGCCTCCTTTCCTCAGGATCGGAAGATCCAGAATATCGATAAAACGATGAACGATATAGTCCGGCCGGTTTTCATCGGTGATCTTTTTTTCAGCCAGCTTTTCCGGACTGATGAACAGGATGTTGGCCCCGATGCCCGCCCGTTTCGCCCCGGTGATGTCACGGTTCAGGTTGTCGGCGACTGAAGCGCACTCCTCCGGTCCGAACCCCAGCTCTTGGCACCCCATCCGATACATCTCCGGATCGGGTTTGCGTATATGGCATATCGAGGAGAGGATCACCGTATCGAAAAGATCCTCAAGGCCGTCCTGTCTGAGCCAGGCATATATCTCTTCCTCACCGATCAGATTGGAAATGATCCCGAGCCTGAAGCCCCGGCGCCTGAGCTCCCGGATCACGTCGATGCCCCCGTCGACTACCCTGCGCAGGCCCTTGGTCTGGCGGTACTGAAAAGTCATTTCATGGCAGATCGCCCGCAGCTTTTCCTCCGGCATCTCAGGCAGCAGCCATCTGGACCAGAGCTCAAGATCCCCCGCTTCCCTGTTTTCTCCCAGAGCCCAGGGGCGGTACTTTTCCTCATACACCTCGTCGATCCGCCGGATGAACTTTTCGGGGTCGCCCGCCCCGGCCAGTTCCGCCATGCGTTTTGCCGCGGCGGCCTGATGCGCCGGTGCAGGATCACAGATGCGCAGGGTACCTCCCAGATCGAAAAACACTCCCCGGATCATGCGGCCCTACCCCCTTTTCGGGAAAATGTCCAGCAATTCCGGGATGGAGCGGATCCTGCAGTGCGGCTGCCGGGTGGGCGCCTTCCCTTCCCTGTCCGCCGTGCCGGCGTCTTCAAAAAGCACCATGCACCCGAAACCCGCGTCCAGCGCGCCTTCCACGTCACGCACCGGGTTGTCGCCCACATAGGCGCAGTTTTCCGGCGCGGAATCGATGCACCGGGCCGCCAGGTGATAAATGGCGGGATCGGGCTTGCGCAGCCTCACCTTGGAAGACAGGATCACCGTATGGAAACAGTCCGCCACCTTTGCCTCACACATCCAGTCCGGGATCTCCGTTTCGGTGATGGTATTGGCGATGATGCCCAGCTTATACCCCCGGGCCTTCAATTCCCGCAGGGTCTCCGGCGTGCCGTCATGAGCCAGACGCCTGCCGTCATGATCGCGCCACAGGCGGGTCAGCCGGGCCGCGTGAGGCGCGATCCGTTCCGCCGGGTAATCGGGCAGCAGATACCGGAGCCACAATTCCATCTCGCTCACATCCAGCAGACGGCTTTTCGCCAGTTTACGGTACGCCTTCCAGCGCTCCTCCAGCTTTTTGAAAAAAATGTCGTGCGGCTCCCTCGCCCCGGCCAGATCCATCAGTTCGCGCTCCGCGGCGGCGGCGAAGTCCCTGTCCTCCACCACGTATCGCAGCGTGGCGCCCACATCGAAGAAAACAGTGGAGATATTCTCGAATGCCATGATCAGCCCTCCTCATTGACTTTCCGGATGATGCCGGGGATCTCCATGAGATCGGTGATATTGTGATCGGCTTTATATCCCAGTTCCGCCATGCCTCTGTCCCGCCTGGCGGCAGTGGGACTGTAGATCTGGATCGCCAGGCGCCATCCCGCGCCGCGCACGCCCCGCACGTCCCTGGAAAGGGTATCGCCCACATAGGCCATTTCATCGGGAGAAAGACCCATCCGCTCTTCCGCCAGGCGGAAAATGGCCGCGTCAGGCTTGCGGATGCCCGTCCCGGCGGAAGTGAGCACACATTCCATGCGCGATCCCAGATCATATTCCGCCATGAAATGCGGGACCACGCTCCTGGACAGGATATTGCTGATCACTCCCAGACGCAGCCCGTCGGCCCTGAGCGCGTCCATACAGGCGATCAGATGGGGGCGCCGCATGTTGCACACCCGTTCGTAATCATAAAGAAAGCTCAGTTCCTCCGCGATGGGCTTAAGGGTGTCCCGGCCCAGAGCCTGTTCGCGCAGATAGTAGTCGTTCCACACGATCTCGGGAGGAAGCTCCCGCAGAGACTCTTCCGCCTCCCGTTTATACCGTTCGGCATTCACCTGCAGCTGCTCGGACAGCTCCCGCTCCGAAATGTCCAGCCTGATCCCGTATTCCGACAGCCGGCTGAGCAGCCGCCGGGCGAACCACAGTTTCCTCTCTTCGGTGGTCGAGCATACATGAAGCGTCCCGCCGAGGTCAAACAGCACCGCCCGGATCATGGTCTTCCCTCCTCTGAAGCGGCTCAAACGTTTCCGTTCCCATTTTAAGCCGCGGTCTGTCCCCTGTCAAACGCCCGGTCCCCGCGGTCCCGGCCTATAATCATCACGTCCCTTGCATTATCCGGCCTGTCGTGCTACAATTCCGGCGAAAACATTTGCGCGGATAGTGCGGAAATTTGCATTAAGGAGTGGGCCATGAAGCAGGTCACGATCAAGGATATCGCCCGGGCTGCCGGCGTATCCTATTCCACGGTCTCCCGTTCCCTGTCCGGCAGCCGCGAGATCAGCGAGGACACGCGCAGCCGCATCCTGAAACTGTGCAAAGAGATGGACTATTCCCCCAACACCGTGGCCCGGTCCATGGTGATGAAAAGCACCAAGCTGCTGGGCCTCATCGTGACGGATATCTCCAATCCTTTCATGTCCGAGATGGCGTACCACATCGACGGTCAGGCCCGTGCCCGGGGCTATAACATCGTGCTTTGCAACTCCCTGCGGAGCCTGGAACAGGAACGGACGCTGTTTGAGCTCATGATCAGCCGCAAGGTGGACGGTGTGATCCTGCTGCCCGCCGAATCGGAGAGCTATCACACCCTGGAGACGCTGCTGCCCCGCATCCCCACGATCTTCGTGGGAGAAAACCTCCGGGACGCCCCGGAAAGCTACGTCACCGTGGATAATTACCGGGGCGCCTACATGGGCGTGGAGTACCTGTACCGGCTGGGACACCGCCGCATCCTGTATTTCGGCAGGCGCAAAGGCAGCACCACCCATCAGCTGCGCGCCGAAGGCTACCAGGCCGCGTGCCGGGACCTGGGCCTGGAGCCCCGATCCCTGAACAATTCTTTTACCTCCACATCCATCAACAACGGCTACCTGCTGGCGAAGCAGCTGTTTTCATCCCCCATGGAAGAAACAGCCGTATTTGCCGCGACGGACACCAACGCCCTGGGCGTCCTGCAGGCCGCGGAGGAAAAAGGCATCCGGATCCCGGAGGATCTGTCGCTGCTGGGGTTTGACGATATCCGTGACAGCGGCCTGCCGCGCATCGGCCTGACGACCATCGAGCAGCCCAAGAGGCTCCTGGCCTCCATGGCGGTGGATTCCCTGATGGACAAGATAGAGAACGAGCTTGCCGGCTATACGCACCGCGTCCTCACTCCCGGCCTGGTGGAACGGAGCACCTGCGCCAAAGTCGGGGATCGAGCGGACGGCGGCGCGTCTTAGTCACCCGTCAGCTTTCATCAGAGCCCGCACCGCCCCGGCCACATCATAGATATCCCCGATCACCACATCCGGCGCCAGCGCGTCTTCCAGCTTTTCATCCTTCTCCCGGGTCAATTGGGAGCCGATCTGCACAGCGGCGGCAAACCCCGCTTTTTTGGATCCGATCACGTCCCTTGACACGGTGTCTCCCACATAAACACACTCCTCCGGGCGGGAGCGCATCTGGCGCAGCGATACGGTGAAAATGTCGGTGCTCGGCTTGCGGAAACCCGTGACGGATGACAAAGTGACGTCGCTGAAATAATCACGGATACCGTACTCTTCCAGGCTGTCGAACACCTGGTAGAGCGCCGCGGTATTGCTGATCACGCCCAGCTTGAGGCCCATGCCCTTCAATTCCGCCAGCATATCCGCCACCCGGGGGCGGAGCCTGCGGTGAAAATACGTGATCTCCCACATGTGAGCGATCTCCTCGCAGTGCGGGGCCAGCGCTTCCCGGGTAAAGGAAAATTCCGTAAGGATATAGTCGCACCAGATCTGCACAGGTTTCAGTTCCACATCATACACGCTGCGGACCGCGTCGTAGCGTTTCCACCCCCGGGCGACCGCCTCCCGCAGATCCTCCGCGGAAAGGCCGGTATCCAGTCCCCAGGACTTCAGCATGCGGTCGAGAGTCTCGACAGCCGCCATATGGGAAGCTTCATCCACCCAGATATCTTCCAGCGTGCCGCCCATGTCAAACAGCACAGTCGTGATCATCGCTCGAACTTCCTTTCCGGAATGATTTATCTGCGCTCGACATACTTTTTCCACTCGGGCTCGGCTTCCTTCGGTGGAGCCTTGCTGCGGTCCCGGCGGTAAAGCAGAGCGGATACAGCCGTTCCCGACACCGTCGGCGGCAGGATGAACCAGGCAAAAAACACCAGGAAAGAGGCGAAAGCGTCCGTAAAGCCCATCATCACCAGCATGATCACGAGCACCGCCGCCGCGTACAGGCAAAGCCACACATGCCCTCCGAAAACGAGACGCTTGTCCCGGAAATAACGGTGCGGCAGGCAGCAAAGAGCGACGCCCGCGGCACAGGCCGCGAGGGCGATGACCAGATTGCCGCCCCAGGCGGGCAGCGGGGACAGCGGCGCCGTCAGCAGTCTTATGACCGCTTCGTAGCACAGGAGATACACCAGCCCGAACAGGAT
>CADCQZ010000017.1 GCA_902803675.1 uncultured Eubacteriales bacterium | reverse complement strand
CGATCTTATCCTGATCCCCGGTGACACCCACTGCTACGATCACCATTTGGATCAGGTGCTGGACGCTGTCAGGGACTGGATGCGCCCGAGAGCGTGACAGGCTCGGTCAAACTCACCGGCGGCATGACCTGCAAAGAAGCTTTTGCGGATACACAGGGGATGCGCCCTGAGGCGGACCTAACAAAGCAGGAAGAGCACTTTGACTATGTCCGGATCAATTTCTCCATGCAGTGTATGGACGAGTTCTACGAGACCTATCCATCCATCACGGAAGGCGCGCCGATGTACATTGCCCCCGAGGACCGGATCCTGATCTGGTGACCGGATCGGTTTGGAGATATCAGGTCATACGGTCTGGATGTTTGGCCCGGAGACCGAACAGGTAAAGCGTGTCCCATGCGGTGAAGCGCCCTTGACGCATGGACAAAACGCGCGATATCGTGTATCCTTATACCATCACAGGGATCATGAGCCTGACGCGCGGGGAGGTATCACCGATGGGAACGGTCCGGAAGATCAAGGATGCCATGATGAAAGATGAAAAGCTGGCCGGGATGCTGGTGCGGTCGGGCAGGCACACGGTCCTGCTGGATCTTGACGGCGACCGGGTCCCGGACATCGGGCTGTTCGACCTTGATCGTGACGGTGATACCGATGCCGTGGCCGTGGACCTGACCGGGAACGGGGAATTCAATTTCTATCTGATCGATCATGACGGGAACGGCATCCCGGATGAGATCCTGTTTTACCGGGACGGCGATGAGGCCCCGCTCAGATCCATGTTCGGGCCCGAGGTCGAGGCTGAAATGACGCAGAAGGTCTCGCAGATCCATGAACTGATCCGCGTGGAGGACATGTCCGCGGAAAAGATCCTGGACGCGCTGGACGCCCTGGAAATGTATATCGTGGAGGAATACGCCGCCCTGGAAGAACAGGGGATCGATACGGAAGGATAAACTCATCGTGACCAACGTTTGGCGGAGGGAAATATCGTGAAACGGATCATGCTGTCGGCGGTCTGCCTGATGCTCGCGGTGCTTTTTATCGTGCCTGCCGTGGGGGAGGGGGCCCCGGAAAAGTCCCGCCTGCCCGCGCCGTACGCGCCTTCGGGCGAGGAGATACGAAGCGTGCTGGAAAACGGTGATCTGCGCTCGCTGCCGGTGCTGGACGCGGCGCTGTCTCTGCTGGAGGAGGGCAATCCCTTCCTGTGGAGGTACAACGTGCTGACCGGATCTTCCGTTCAGCCCCGCATGCCCTACGGCGTGCCCTATCTGTACGGCGGAAGGGCGGAAAGCCACGTGTTCGCCATGGCGCCGGAGTATGTGCTCCAGCAGGCCTGGACCGACAGCCCCAAGTATTACCGGACGGGCACGCTGTACTTTTACGGGTTCGACTGCGTGGGTTATGTGCAGTGGGTGTGGAAGGTGTGCGGCCTGGGCGCGCTGCCCACGGGCGGGCAGATGCTGGGCGACCGCAGGCACTCCGTTTTCAGCAGCGCCGGGACTGAAATGCCCGCGTTTTCCGAGCTGGCGTCTTATCTTGAGCCCGGTGACGTGCTGGTGACCAATGAGCACATGGCCCTCTTCCTGGGCACGCTCCGTCAGTTCGGCTACACCGGGGAGGAAGCGCCGGCCCTGGCCCCCTGGCTGGACTGGCCGCTGGTGATCCATTCCACGGTGCACGCGGGCGTGGCTGATCATTTTGAGGATCTCATCAAAAACGGCCTGCATAAATACTCTCAGGCCACCGTCACCGACGGCGGCGTCGGCGTGTCGCTTTTGGGCGTGCCTGTCGAAGAGGCGCCGGGCCACAAATTCCAGCAGAATCAGGATACCTGGTATTTCGATCTGCCCGATCACACCTGGCTCACCGTCCTGCCCTGGCACGAGGGCCAGCGGTACTGCTGGTACCGGTAAAGGCTGTCCGGAACTGTCCGGACCTCAAGAAGAGGAGCCTCCCCGCGTGGGAAGGCTCCTTTTCATTTTTTCCGCCGGTTAAGGAAGGGTCAGTCGGGATCATCATCGGGGGAAGCGTCGTCCTCATCCCCGTCCTCTTCGGCCTGAGCCGGATCCGGAACGTACTCGTCTTCCTCCTCATCCGCGAGGCCCTCCAGGACGGCCTGATAGAACGCCATGGCGCTCCGGGCCTCGGAAATGTACCGGGAGGCCAGCACGTGATTGCATAACCTTTCGCTGATCAGGGCCGCGGTGTTCACGTCCTTCATGGCGGGCCTCTTTTTGTCCTCGAGCGCGCTCAGTTCATCCCGCAGGACATCGACGATGGCATCGATCTTCCTCTCGGCGGCGTCAAGGTGCTTCACCAGGATCCGGTAATCATGGACATCGTAAGTTTTCATTTTGGGAGCCTCCTTTCGCTTCGGTTCCCGGCTCCGGGACCGCGCCGGATCTTAAAAGCCCTTCATCTTCATATCATGCTGCCGCATACACTTCCCTTTAGACCGATGATATCACACGCGGCCCGTTCCCGCAATACAGATCACGGGTCGGCGCGCTGACCGCGGGAAAACGCGTCGGCCCGGCCCCTGAAGGCTGAGCCGTTCCGCACCGACCTTCAGTTCCTGCATATAATTTGGTTTTGTTCCGCCGAAGGAATTGACGCTTCCCTTTTCCTTGTTTATGATAAGCCATGGATACCGAATTCAGGCAGGGAGGCGTCAGAAATGGACGGTCATCAGCTGGATACAAAATGTGTGCAGGCAGGCTATACGCCGGGGAACGGCGAGCCCCGCCAGATCCCCATCGTGCAGTCCACCACCTTCAAATATGAGAACGGCGCGGCCATGGGCAGGCTTTTCGACCTGGAGGCCGCCGGGTATTTTTACACCCGTCTGCAGAACCCCACCAATGACTATGTGGCGGCGAAGATCTGCGCCCTGGAAGGCGGCACGGCGGCGATGCTCACCTCCTCCGGCCAGGCGGCCAATTTCTTCGCCCTGTTCAATATCGCCTCCTGCGGGGACCACATCGTATCGTCCTCCAGCATCTACGGCGGCACCTTCAACCTGATCAGCGTCACGATGGCGAAGATGGGCATCGAAACGACCTTCGTGTCGCCGGACTGCACGGACGAGGAGCTCAACGCCGCCTTCAGGCCCAACACCAAAGCGGTGTTCGGCGAGACCATCGCCAATCCCGCCCTGACGGTGCTGGATATCGAGCAGTTCGCCCGGGCGGCCCATGCCCACGGGGTGCCCCTGATCGTGGACAATACTTTCGCCACTCCCGTCAACTGCCGGCCCATCGAATGGGGCGCGGATATCGTGACCCATTCCACCACCAAATACATGGACGGTCACGGGGTGGCCGTGGGCGGCGCCATCGTGGACGGCGGGAAGTTCGACTGGATGGCTCACGCCGACAAGTTCCCCGGCCTCACCACCCCGGACGACAGCTACCACGGCATCATCTACGCGGAGAAGTTCGGCATGGAAGGCGCGTTCATCACCAAGTGCGTATCTCAGCTCATGCGGGATCTGGGGTCCATCCAGTCCCCCCAGCACGCCTTCTACCTGAACATGGGCCTGGAAAGCCTGCACGTGCGCGTGGCCCGGCACTGTGAGAACGGCCTGGCCGTGGCGGAGTTTTTGCAAAAGCATCCCAAGGTGGCAAGCGTCAGCTACAGCGGCCTTAAGGGAGACAAATACTACGAGCGGGCGAAAAAATACCTGCCCAACGGCTCCTGCGGCGTCGTCAGCTTTGAGCTCAGGGGCGGGCGCGAAGCGGCCCAGCCCTTCATGAACAGCCTGCGCCTGGCGGCCATCGAGACGCATGTGGCCGACGCCCGCACCTGCTGCCTCAACCCCGCCACCACCACGCATCGTCAGTTGACCGACGAGCAGCTCAAGGCCGCGGGCATCCCCGCCGGGCTGGTGCGCATGAGCTGCGGGCTGGAAAGCGCCGCGGACCTGATCG
>CADCQZ010000016.1 GCA_902803675.1 uncultured Eubacteriales bacterium | reverse complement strand
GAGGAATGCGTGGAAAAGGCCAAGAAGGAAGTGGAGACGCAGATCCGCGAAGCCGGCGAACAGGCCGTGTTCGAGACCGGCCAGCACGGCATCCACACCGAGCTGGTGCGCCTGCTCGGCCGTCTGCGTTACCGCACCAGTTACGGCCAGAACGTGCTGAAGCACTCCATCGAGGTGTCCCACCTGGCCGGGCTGATGGCCGCGGAACTGGGCGCCGACGTGGCGCTGGCCAAGCGCGCCGGCCTGCTGCACGATATCGGCAAGGCCGTGGACCACGAGCAGGAGGGCACTCACGTGTCCCTGGGCGGCGAGCTGGCCCGCAAGTACGGTGAGAGCAGCGACGTGATCCACTGCATCCTGGCCCACCACAACGACGTGGAGCCCCAGACGATGGAAGCCGTGCTGGTGCAGGCCGCCGACGCCATCAGCGCCGCGAGGCCCGGTGCCCGCAGGGAGAGCCTGGAGAACTACATCAAGCGCCTGACCAAGCTGGAGGAGATCGCCACTTCCTTCCAGGGCGTGGACAAGTGCTATGCCATCCAGAGCGGCCGCGAGGTGCGCATCATGGTCAAGCCCGAGGATATCAACGACGACGGCACCCGGATCCTCGCCCGCGAGGTGGCCAAACGCATCGAGGCCGAAATGGAGTACCCCGGCCAGATCCGCGTGAACGTGATCCGCGAGACCCGCAGCATCGATTACGCCAAATAAGGATCCTGTCATCAAAACAGGCTGTCCCCCATCCGGACAGCCTGTTTTTTTGCACGCAAAAACCCTCCGCGAACGCGGAGGGCGGATGATCTTTCAGGTCCCGGGGTCAGCCCAGGTCCACGATGATGGGGATGATCATGGGATTGCGCTTGATCTTCTCGTAGATATAACGGTGCAGCTCATCCTTGATGCGGTTCTTGATGCCGGGCCAGTCGCCGGCGTCGATCACGTCGTAAGAAGCGATGATATTCCGCACGATGTCCCGGGTGCTCTCGATGATGTCCTCATTCTCCCGGACATAGACGAAGCCCCTGGAGATCACGTCCGGCCCGGAGAGGAGGATGTTGTTGGTCCTGTCAAAGGCCATGGCCAGGATGATCAGGCCGTCCTGGCTGAGGTGTTTGCGGTCCTTGAGCACCATGTTGCCCACGTCCCCGATACCCAGGCCGTCGATGAGCACCTCGCCCACGGGCACGGTGCCCGTAACAGCGATGGAGTCCTCACCGATCTCCACCACCTCGCCCGCCACGGGCAGGATGATGTTCTCCCGGGGCATGCCCAGGCTCTCGGCCAGCTCGGCGTGCTGCCAGAGCATGCGGTACTCGCCGTGGACCGGCATGAAGTATTTGGGCCGCACCAGCGTGTGGAACAGCTTGATCTCCTCCTGGCAGGCATGGCCGGACACGTGCACCGCCGCCATGGCGTCATAGATCACCTCGGCCCCGCAGCGGTAGAGCTGGTTGATGACCCGGGAAACGAATTTCTCGTTGCCGGGGATCGGGGTCGCGGAGATGATCACCTTGTCGCTGCGCTTGATGGCCAGCTTGCGGTGCTCGGAGAAAGCCATCCGTGTCAGGCCGCTCATGGGCTCGCCCTGGCTGCCGGTGGTCATGATGAGGATCTGATCGTCCGGATAATTGTCCAGATCGTCGATCTCCAGGAGATAGTCCGGCGGGATCACCAGCTCGCCCAGATCCATAGCCACCTGGGAGACGCTGACCATGCTGCGCCCCACGAAGCAGACCTTCCGATCGAAGCTGATGGCGCTGTCGATCACCTGCTGGAGACGGTTGATATTGCTGGCGAACATGGCCACGATGACCCGGCCCTTGGCGTTGAGGAACTGATCCTTGAAAGTATCGCCGATCTTCCGCTCGCTCATGGTGTAGCCGGGCCGCTCGATATTGGTGCTCTCGCACAGAAGGGCCAGGACTCCCCTGTCCCCCGCCGCGGCCAGGCTGCTCAGATCGGTCACCTGCCCGTCCACCGGGGTATAGTCGATCTTGAAGTCGCCGGAATGGACGATGGTGCCCGCCGGGCAGGTGATGATCAGCGCGCAGGCGCCGGGGATGGAATGGTTCACCTTGATGAACCGGACAGTAAACTTGCCCAGACGCACCTCCTGCGGGGGCGTGACGGTATTGAACGCGATGCCGTTGACGCGGCGTTCGCGAAGCTTGATATCGATCAGCGCCAGGGTGAGCCGGGTGCCGTAGATCGGCGCGGGCACCTGCTGGAGCACATAGGGCGTGGCGCCGATATGGTCCTCATGCCCGTGGGTGAACACGAAGCCCCGCACCCGGTCCTTGTTGGCTACCAGGTAGGATACGTCGGGAATGACCAGGTCGATCCCCAGCATGTCGTCGCTCGGGAACACCGATCCGCAGTCCACAACGATGATATCATCCTCGTACTCGATGGCGGTGATATTCTTGCCGATCTCATCCACGCCGCCAAGGGGGATGATCTTGATTTTAGAAGGCATACAGTCTCTCCTTTCGGGGGCCGTGAAGCATATGATGATAAACCGTATACAACTGTGTTGATACGGTTGATTTTAACATATATCCGCGATCAAAGCCTATATAGGTATTTCACAATAAATCGTCAGAATACTGGACAAACTGAATAACAAAAACGTTTTTGAGCGGCTCACCGCCTGTGAAATGTGATCTTGTTCTCCGTGCCCTGCCTCAGCCGGACGAGATTGGCGCGGTGGCGGATAAAGGCCATCACCGCCAGGGCCAGCGCCCAGACGCCGCAGGGCCAGACACCTTCGGTGATGAACAAAAGCACCGCGAATACGGATACAAGCGTCAAGGAACCGACAGAGATGTACCGGGTCAGCCAGATCACGATGAGGCAGAGGACAGCCGCGGCCGCACCCTGCCAGAAGTAAGTCATCAGCAGTACGGCGGCGGAACAGGCGATGCCCTTGCCGCCGCGGAAAGAGAAGAACACCGGCCAGTTATGCCCGATGATCACGAACAGCCCGGCGAGCATGCCGCCGTCCCGGGAAAGGAGCGCCTGCCCCAGGAGCACGGCCAGAGCCGCTTTGAGGAAATCCCCCAGGAAGGTCACCGCCGCCGCCCGGATGCCCACGGACCTTAAAACGTTGCTGGCACCGGTATTCCTGCTGCCCTCATTGCGGATATCGTGCCCGTTCCGCTTCCCCACCAGGATACCGACGGATACGGACCCCAGCAGATAGGGAACGATCACGCACACAGCGATCTTCAGGAGCATCTGGCCGCTCATCACCGCTGGTCCTCCTTTGAGCGTTCTCTCAGTTCGAACCGGATGGGAGTGCCCTCGAATCCGAAGGCCTTGCGAAGGCAGTTTTCAAGGTAACGCTGGTAGGAAAAATGCATCAGTTCCTCGTCGTTGACGAACAGCGCCACGGTGGGCGGGCAGGCCGTGGGCTGGGTGCCGTAATAGATCTTCAGGCGCCTGCCGCCGCTCATGGGAGGCTGGAGCGCCATCTGCGCGTCGCCCAGGACATCGTTGAGAGCGCCCGTGGGCACGCGGCGCGAATACTGGTCATAGGCGTCCTTGACGGCCTCCAGGACCTTGTCGGTCCTCTGACCGGTCAGGGCCGAGATATGCAGCACCTTGGCGTAATCCATGAATTTCAGATCGCTGAGGACCTGTTTGAGGCTGCTCTCCAGGGTGCCGGTGGTCTTCTCCACGCTGTCCCATTTGTTGACAGCCACCACGCAGGCCTTGCCCTCCTTGCGGATGATGCCGGCGATCTTCGTATCCTGCTCCGTCACGCCGTCATTGGCGTCCAGGATCAAAAGCGCCACGTCGCAGCGGCGGATGGCCGCGATGGACCTGAGCACGCTGTAGCGCTCCAGGGTGGCCTCCTCCACGTTCTTTTTGCGGCGGATGCCCGCGGTGTCGATCACGTTGTACCGGGTGCCGTCCTTGGCCTCGTACGGGGTGTCGATGGCGTCCCGGGTGGTGCCGGGGATATCCGACACCATGGACCTTTCCTCCCTGAGGAGACGGTTGACCAGAGAGGACTTGCCCACGTTGGGGCGGCCCACCACCGCCAGCTGGATGACCGTGTCCTCCTCCTCCGGCTCCTCATATTCAGGCAGCAGGGACACGATGCGGTCCAGAAGATCGCCCAGGCCCAGCATGTTGGTGGACGATACGGCCACCGGATCGCCCAGGCCCAGGGCGTAGAAGTCGTAGACATTTTCCTGCACACCGGCGTAGTCCACCTTATTGACCACGAGGATCACCGGCTTGCGCGTGCGGCGCAGCAGCACCGCCACTTCCTCGTCATCCGGCATCAGGCCGGCCCGGCCGTCGGTGAAGAAGCAGATCACGTCCGCCGTGTCGATCGCCAGGTTCGCCTGATGACGCATCAGGGACAGGAGCTTGTCGTCGCTCTTGGGATCGATGCCGCCGGTATCGATGAGCGTGAAGGACCGGCCGTTCCAGGTGGTATCGGCGTAGATGCGGTCCCTGGTCACGCCGGGGGTATCCTCCACGATGGAGATACGCCTGCCGGCGATCTTGTTGAAAAAGGTGGATTTGCCCACATTGGGACGTCCCACGATGGCGACGAGCGGTTTGCTGCGGTTCATTGGTCCTGATGCCTTTCCTGATAGAGTAGCGCTTCATAGAGATCGAAACCGTCCCCTACGAAGGTGACAGGTGCGGGAAGCGCGGCCCGCAGCTCTTCGACGGTCATATTGTCCAGGGTCATGTCCCCCTCGCTGCGCAGGATGGACCGGGTGATGAGGATCTGATCGGTCTTTTCGTCACGGAGCAGTTTGGCAAGGTCCCTGCCGGTCATCAGGCCGCTGACCGTGACCGTCTCACCGAAAAAATGATTCACCACGGGGATCACGCGCCACCGGAGCCCAACGGGCCCCCACCGGGTGAGGAGCCTTTCCATGTGAGGGGCCATGCCCGTTCCGCAGGCGATGGTCACATGACGGTCATCCGCCTTCGTGCCGGCGTAAAGACGCGAGGCGGCGGAGAGCTCCTGCTCCAGCTGACGCAGCATCCCCACGCCGTTCTCGATCTGGGGATAGCCCTCATAAGCTTCCTCGTCGGGAGGCTCCCGCCCTGCCAGGGAATAAAACTCGTCCGCCGGGAAAACAAGACGGGTACCGAATCGGTCAAGGAACGTTCCCTGCCAGCGCTCGGTTTGTTCCAGCAGCGCCGCCGCTCCCTGAGCGTCGTAAGGCGTCAGGGGCGTGAGACCGTCCCGGAACCGGGTCAGCCCCACGGGCACCAGGGCGACGCTCTTCACATGGGGGCGGAAAGCCGCCAGGTCCGAAAGAGTGCGGTCCAGCTCGGGGCCGTCATTCCAGCCGGGACAGAGCACCACCTGGGCGTGGAAGTCGAGCCCCTGGGCGGTCAAACGCCCGAGCTGGTCCATCAGCAGGCCCGCCCGGGGACAGCCCAGCATTTTCTCCCGCAAAGCCATGTTGGTGGTGTGCACGGAGATATAGAGCGGGGACGCCCTGCGCCGGAGGATGCGGGAAAACTCCTTTTCGCCCACATTGGTCAGGGTGATGAAGGACCCCATCATCAGGGACATGCGCCAGTCGTCATCCCTGACGTAAAGGCTGGGGCGGAGGCCTTCGGGCATCTGCTCCACGAAACAGAACACGCATTTGTTGGCGCACAGTCTGGGGGTGATCGCGAAGGATTCGTCCATCTCCAGGCCCAGGGGCTCCTCAGGCGCCTTGCGGATCACCGTGTGCCGCCTGGCCCCATCCGGCCCTTCCAGATCGATGCGCACCAGCGCCTCCGATGTCAGGGCCTGATAGTCGATCTCGTCGATGACTTCCTCACCGTTGATGGACAGTATATGATCCCCTGCCCGGATGCCGGCGCTCCACGCCGGTGCGCCGCGCCTGACAGATCTGATCTTTATCTTCATGCGTACCCCCGTTCATCACGGGTATTATCGGTCAAATGACTGGTTTTGTCAACCCGGGTCAGTAAACCGCGGCCATCGCCTGGGTGAGCGCCGTCATGGCGGTGATCAGGTCGGCTGTGGCGGGCGAGGAATCCAGCAGCCCCTCCAGGCGGGAAGCGGCCTCCCAGATGGGCCACGCGCGCGCCTCGTCCAGGGAGGACGCCAGGCTGCGGGCGCTCTGGATCAGATTTCGCGCGTCCTCGACGATGACCGGATCGGCTGACACCGTGACGCCCGCCTGGGTGTGCAGCGTGCACCTGCGGCCGGAGAGGATCGCCGAGTTGGCCCGGGCATCCGACGTCAGGCGCAGGGACGCGAAGGAACCCAGATAATCCACCAGTGTTTCCTGATAGGAAGTGCCGATGTACTGATAGAGGGGATGGCCCTCGGGGATGATGACGGCCGAGCGCTGCACGTGGTCGGGGCAGTACGGGCCGGCCAGAAGACCGGTATCCGCGCACATGTCCAGCGTGTAGTGCATCTGGCAGGTCACCTTGGGCGCGCTGTCCTCGGGCCACCAGTCGGTCACCGTGCCGTAGCCCATGTTGTCCTTCAGGCAGGCGTCCGTCGCCAGCTGGCCGCTGACCGCGCAGGTGGTCACCCGCACCAAGCCGTACTGGCCCGGATTGCCGTCCAGGATATCCCGGTTGGACTTGCCCTTGACGGAATGGATGGTGCTCATGAAGTTCTGCCAGAGCTTCGCGGCCGAGTTGCCGCCGGTCGTCTTGGACGAGAGCGGCTTGTAATTGTCGTGCCCGATCCACACAGCGCCGGAATACCAGCCGGTCATCCCCGCGAAGAACACGCCGCGCTGATCGGAATTGGTGCCGGTCTTGCCGGCGACGGTCTGCCCGCTGATCTTCGCGGCGGTGCCCGTGCCCTTGGACACGGCCTCCTTGAGGATATCCACCGTCAGGTAAGCGGTGGAGGGCTTGAATATCTGGCGGCGGTCCTGCGCAGCGTGGGCGTCATAGATCGTCTCGCCGGCGCTGTTGGTGATTCCCAGGATGCTCATGGGGGTCTGATAAACGCCGCCGTTGCCCAGGACGCCGAAGGCCACGGCCATCTCAAGGGGCGTGACGCCGGAAGAGCCCAGAGTGACGCCGAAGGGCGTGCGGTTGATATGGCTCTCGCTGACGCCCAGTTCCCGGAGGGTATCCGCCGCGCGGTCCACCCCCACATAGGTGCTCATGCAGTACGCCGCGGCGGTATTGTCCGACCGGACGAGGGCCTCCCGCGAGGGCTCGGGCCCGCGGTAGCTGCTCCCGCCGTAATTCTGCGGCCAGGTATCCTTGCCGTCCGAGCCGATCCAGCCGTCCACCGGAACGGGCATATTGTACAGCACGCTGCCGCCCCCGGCCCCGTTCTCGATGGCGGGCGCGTAAACGCCCAGGGGCTTGATGGCGGAGCCCACGGGCATGTTCATGTCTGTGGCCCGGTTCAGGGTCTTGCGGGTGGTGGGCCGGGTCCTGGAGCCCACGATGGCCTTGATCTCCCCGGTGCGGTAATCCATCACCACCGCCGCCGCCTGGGGCTGGGGGATCTCCTCGTAGGTGCCGTCGGAATTCTTCGCCCGGTAAACACCGTCGGCCGGATCCCTCAGAGCCGGCCAGGAGCTGAAACCGTAAAGGGTATCCTCCACGGCCTTCTGGATCTCGGTATCGATGGCCAGGTATATGTGATAGCCGCCCGTCCGCAGGGCCCGGTCCATCCTGGAGCGGTTCTCCGCGGTATTCTCCAGGCCGTTCTTCTTCAGCAGGATCCCGATGGCTTCCTTGATGGCGTATTCCACATAGTGGGGGTAATCATACAGCTGGGTGCTCTCCGGCGATTCCCTCAGCACGTTGGCCGTGGACGGATCCAGGGCCGCCTCGTACGCCTCCCGGGTGATGAACTGGTTCTCATACATGCACCGGAGCACATAGTCCGTCCGGTTGTTGGTCATGGCCGGATAGTCCACCGTATCGGTGCTTTCCCGCAGATAGAAATTTCGGCGCGGATTATAATAGTAGGGGCTGTTGCACACCCCCGCCAGCATGGCGCATTCCCGCAGGGTCAGAGTGGACAGGTCGTCCTTGCCGAAGTAGCCGTAGGCCGCCGTCTTGACCCCGTAGTAATCCTCGCCCAGGTAGATCGTGTTCAGGTAGCTCTCCAGGATCTGATCCTTGGTGTAGCGGGTCTCCAGCTGCATCGCCAGGTAAGCTTCCTGGATCTTGCGCTTGTAGGATTTTTCACTGGAGAGCAGGGTGTTTTTGATCAGCTGCTGGGTGATGGTGGACCCGCCCTGCATGGAACCGGTCAGGAAATTGGACACGAAAGCGCCCACGATCCTTTTCACGTCCACGCCGCTGTGGGTATAGAAGCGGGCGTCCTCCACCGCCACGAAGGCATGTCTGAGATCGGGGGGCATGGTGTTGGTGGACACCACCACCCGGTTCTCCGTGCCCTTGTACTCGGTGATCAGGTTATAGGCGCTGTCATAGATGAACGAGGTCTGGGCCTGGTCATCGATGGCGGCCAGGTCCAGTTCCGGCGCGGTGTCCACGTAGGCCTTGGCGATGCCGGCCACCAGGCCCATACCGCCCAGGACCACACACAGGATCATGATGATCAGGACGCGGAACGCGTTGACGATCACCCCCAGGATAAAGGACGGCTTGCGGGTGCGCTTTTTGAAGATCGTCCTTTTCCTGGGCGTGATGTCCGCCGGCGGCGCCTCGTATCCGTCAGGCTCCGCCTCATCATAAAATTCTTCCGGAGCGTCATCCTCATATCCCTTTTCCGGGACCGAGGCGGGGATCACCTCCCAGTAGGACGCGTCGGACTCGCTGTTGAACCTGTTCCCGTCTTCCGGACTCATTCTTACCTCGCAAAATCGTTGATCTTTCATCTTATAGAACGAAACGGAAAGCGCGTTCGTTCCATCCGGAGAAAAGATCAATCCCGGTTTTCGAACGCCACGAGGAATTCCTCGCCGTACATTTTGCGAAGCTTGGGCTTTTCGATCTTGCCCGTGGCGTTGCGGGGCACCGGCGCGAAGATGATGCGCCTGGGCCGCTTGTACTTGGGCAGGGCCAGGCAGAAGGTGTTGATCTCCTCCTCGGTGCACTCCACATGCTCCTTGAGCTGGATGACGGCGCCGGCGATCTCGCCCAGGCGCTTGTCCGGCAGGCCGATGACGGCCACGTCGTGGATCTTGTCGTTGGTGCGCAGGAAGTCCTCGATCTGCACGGGATAGAGGTTCTCACCGCCGGAAACGATCACGTCCTTCTTGCGGTCCACCAGGAAGTAGAAGCCTTCCTCATCCTGGATGGCCACGTCCCCGGTCCGGAGCCAGCCGTCGGGGCTGAGCACTTCCCGGGTGGCTTCGGGATTGTTGTAATAGCACACCATGACGCCGGGGCCCCTGACGCACAGCTCGCCCGCGGAGCCGTCGGTGATCACATGGCCCGCGTCGTCCTCGATGCGGCATTCCCAGCCGTAGCCGGGCACACCGATGGCGCCGATCTTCCGGGTGTTCTCCACGCCCAGGTGCACGCAGCCGGGGCCGATGGATTCGGACAGGCCGTAGTTGGTGTCATACTGATGGGTCGGGAAATAATCGTGCCAGTGCCTGACCAGGGAGGGCGGCACGGGCTGAGCGCCGATATGCATCAGGCGCCAGCGGGACAGGTCGAAATCCGCCATATCGAGTTCGCCCGCGTCCAGAGCGTCCAGGATATCCTGGGCCCAGGGCACCAGCAGCCACACGATGCTGCACTTTTCCTCGGACACGGCCCGGAAGATATAATCCGGACGGGTGCCCCTTAACAGGACCGCCCTGGAGCCGGAGACCAGGGAGCCGAACCAGTGCATCTTGGCGCCGGTGTGGTAGAGGGGCGGGATGCACAGGAAGCAGTCCTCATGGCAGGTGCTGTGGTGTTTCTGCTCCACCAGGGCGGAATGGCTCAGTGCCCGGTGCTTGTGCAGTATGGCCTTGGGGAAGCCGGTGGTGCCGGAGGAGAAATAGATCGCGGCGTCATCGTCTTCCTTCAGTTCCACGCAGGGCGGCTGGCTGGAGCAGTCCGCCACCAGCTCCCGGTAGCTCTCGGCGAAGGTGGGGCAGCCCTCGCCCACGTAGATGAGCAGGCGGTGCTCCGCGAGCCGGTCCACGATCGTCTCGACACGGCCGATGAATTCCGGCCCGAACACGAACACATCCACCTCCGCCAGCTCCGCGCAGTAGATGATCTCGTCGCTGGAATAGCGGAAGTTGAAAGGCACGGCGATGGCGCCGCTCTTGAGCACGCCGAAATAGATGGGCAGCCACTCCAGGCAGTTCATCATCAGGATGGCCACCTTGTCCCCGCGCTTGACCCCGCGGCTGATGAGCAGGTTGGCGAAGCGGTTCGCCTTCTCGTCGAACACGCGCCAGGTGATCTCCCGCCGGTAGGGGCCGGCGTTCGTCGGCTGGATGAGGGAATACTCCTTCCAGGTGATCCTGCGGGTCTCTTTCTGCTCGGGATTGAGTTCCACCAGGGCGACCTCTTCCCCGTAGTGATCCCGGTTATAAGCCAGATAATCCGTAATGGGCATAAGACACCTCCATCGATTGATGCGCGAAAAAAAACGCGTCTTTTATTTTGCCACAAATACGCGGTGATTGCAATGACAATATCCGTATCTTGAACCCCGGGACCGTCTGTGGTATCATGGTTCCAAGGCACGTTCATTACCAGGACCTGGTATCATCAAAGGAGGAAAACTCTATGAAAGCGCTGTTCATCGGCGGAACGGGCACCATCAGTTCCGAGATATCCGCCCTGTGCGTCAGGCAGGGCTGGCAGCTGACGCTGCTCAACCGGGGGAACGCCCGGGAACGGGTCCCCGCGGGCGCCGAAACGGTGACCTGCGACATCTATGACGAAAAGCAGGTCCTCGCCGCCCTCGGGGACAGGACCTTCGACGTGGTGGCGGACTTCATCGCTTTCACCCCGGAACACGTGGAACGGGATATCCGGCTGTTTAAAGGACGGTGCGCCCAGTACATCTTCATCAGCTCCGCCTCCGCCTATATGAAGCCCCTGCCCTCCCCCATCGTCACCGAGAGCACGCCGCTGATCAACCCCTACTGGACCTACAGCCACAACAAGGCCCTGTGCGAGGAGAAGCTCACGCGCGCCTGCCGGGACGAGGGCTTCCCCGTGACCATCGTGCGCCCCTCCCACACCTACTGCGAAAGGAGCGTCCCCGTGGCGCTGCACGGGCCCAAAGGCAGCTTCCAGGTGCTGGAGAGGATCCGCCTGGGCAAGAAGGTGATCGTGCCCGGGGACGGGCTCACCTGGTGGACCCTGACCCACAGCCGGGACTTCGCCGTGGCTTTCGTGGGGCTGATGGGCAATATCCACGCCATCGGCGAGGCCTATCACATCACGGGGGACGAGAGGCTGACCTGGAACCAGGTCTATGAGTGCATCGGGGCGGCCCTGGGGGCAAAGCCGAAGATCGTCCACATCGCCAGCGAGACCCTCGCCGCATTGTGTGACGAGTACCGGGGAGCGCTCCTCGGGGACAAGAGCAACACCCTGATCCTGGACAACAGCAAGATCAAGCGGGCCGTGCCCGGCTTCAACGCCGTGATCCGCTTCGACCAGGGCGCCCGGGAAGCCGTGGAGTATATGTACAGCCATCCCGAATGCCGGAGGGAAGACCCGGACTTCGACCTCTGGTGCGACCGGGTGATCGAGGGCTACGAGCGCATGGTCGAGGCCCTGCCCCGCTTTGATCACTGACACAGCCGAATAAAAGACGCGCGCCGGTTTCAGCCCCGGCGCGCGCTTTGCCTTGTCAGGCCGGGGCCGGGGGTGATATGATGGCAGGGATGAAGACACAAGGAGGCCGTGTATGAGGAAATTCCGCCGGGGAAGCGCTTCTGCCTACGGCATCACCGAGGGCGTGATCTGGATCCAGCTGCTCGCGTTTTTCCTGCCCATCCTGATGGGCACCTTCCTGCAGCAGCTCTACAACACGGCCGACGCGATCATCGTGGGCAAATACGTGGGCAAGGAAGCCCTGGCCGCGGTGGGCGGCACCACGGGCAACCTGATCAACCTGATCGTGGGATTTTTCGTAGGCCTGTCCTCCGGCGCCACGGTGATACTGAGCCAGTACTACGGGGCGCGGGATGAGAGGAACGTGTTCCGTTCCATCCACACCGCCGCGGCCCTGGCGCTGTCCGCCGGCGCGTTCCTGACGGTGGCGGGCCTGCTTTTGTCCCCCCTGATCCTGCGGCTCATGAATACCCCCGAGGACGTCATGGGCCCGGCCCTGACCTACATACGCATCTATTTTCTGGGGATGATTCCCTCCCTGACCTACAACGTGGGCTCCGGCCTGCTCAGGGCCGTGGGCGATTCCCGCCGGCCCATGTATTTCCTGGGGGCCGCCTGCCTGAGCAATATCCTGCTGGACCTGCTCTTCGTGGTGACGCTGAAGATGGGCGTGGCCGGCGCCGCCCTGGCCACCATCCTGAGCCAGACCGTCAGCGCCGCCCTGGTGGTGATGGTGCTGGTGCGGTCCGGCTCTGTGTGCTGCCTGAGGCCGAGGATGATCCGCTTCCATCCGGACCTCATCCGCAGGATCGTGAGGATCGGCCTGCCGGCGGGGCTCCAGAGCGTGATGTATTCCGTGAGCAATGTGCTGATCCAGTCCTTCATCAACGGTTTCGGCACGGACGTGACCGCGGCCTGGAGCGCCTGGGGCCGGATGGACGGCTTTCACTGGATGATTCTGAACGCCTTCGGCATCTCCGTGACCACCTTCGTGGGCCAGAATTTCGGCGCCGGCAAGATGGACCGGGTGCGCCGGGGCATCCGGGAATGCCTCATGATGGCCTTCGGCGCGGCCCTTGTCTGCAGCGGGATCATGCTCCTGTTCGGGAAGGGGCTGTTCGGCCTGTTCGCCGACGACGAGAACGTGATCGCCCTGGGCATGCAGGTGCTCCACATCGCCGCGCCCTGGTATTTCGCCTATACCTGCGTGGAGATCCTCTCCGGCGCCTTGAGGGGCATGGGCCGCACCCTGATCCCCACCCTGCTCACTTTGAGCGGCATCTGCCTGTTCCGGCTGGTGTGGCTGTTCACGGTGGTGAGCCCGGACCCGAGCCTGTATAAAACAGTGATCTCCTACCCCATCACCTGGGCGGTCACCTCGACCCTTTACATCGTGTACTACCTGATCGCCATGCGCCGCATCAGGCCCCCGCGGGCAGCGGTCGGCTGAGAAAAACACAGCGGAAAAAACAGTCCCCCATGGCCGTAAAGACCATGGGGAACGTTTTTATGTCCCTGTATTCCGGGGCGCGAATGATCATCAGGCCTCGGCCGCTGTGACCGTGAAGCCGTCCGCGTTGTCGGCGGCGTCCACCAGGAGCGTCTGCCCCGGGAGCGCGTCCCCGCGCAGCAGGGCCCGGGCCACGGGGGTCTCCACCTTGCTCTGGATGGCGCGCTTCATGGGCCTGGCGCCGTACACCGGATCGTAGCCCAGGAGCATCAGCCGGTCCATGGCCGCTCCGGTCAGCTTGAGGCCCAGCTGCCTGTCCTTCAGGCGGGCGCGCAGCCTGTCCAGCTGCAGGGAAGCGATGCTGGCCACCTGGTCCCGGGTGAGGGGCGTGAAGAACACCGTGTCGTCGATACGGTTGAGGAATTCCGGCTTGAACTGGGACTTGAGCAGCCGGCTGACCTGGTCCCTGGCATGATCGCTCAGGGTCCCGTCCTCGCTGATGCCTTCCAGGATCTGGGAGGAACCCAGGTTGCTGGTCATGATGAGGATGGTGTTGCGGAAATCCACCGTGCGGCCCTGGGAGTCCGTGACCCGGCCGTCGTCCAGGATCTGCAGGAGGATATTGAACACGTCGGGATGGGCCTTTTCCATCTCATCGAACAGGATGACGGAGTAGGGCTTGCGCCGCACGGCCTCGGTGAGCTGGCCGCCCTCCTCATAGCCCACGTATCCCGGAGGGGCACCGATGAGACGGGAGACGGAGAACTTTTCCATGTACTCGGTCATGTCGATGCGCACCAGGTTCTTTTCGTCGTCAAAGAGCGCCTGAGCCAGGCTCTTGGCCAGCTCCGTCTTGCCCACGCCCGTGGGGCCCAGGAACAGGAAGGAACCGATGGGCCGGTTCTCGTCGGCCACGCCGGCGCGGGAGCGCAGGATCGCCTCGGACACCCGGTCCACGGCCTCGTCCTGGCCGATGACCCGCTCATGGAGCACCTCAGGCAGCCGGAGGAGCTTGTCGCGCTCCGTCTCCATCAGCTTGCTGACGGGGATCCCCGTCCAGCGGGCCACGATGCGGGCGATCTCCTCCTCGGTGACTTTGTCCCTCAGAAGGCGGTGCTTCTCGGCGGAGGCCTTTTCCGCCTCGGCCAGTTCCGCCTTGAGGGCGGGCAGCTCGCCGTATTTCAGCTGGGCGGCGTGGTTCAGGTCGTAGTTCCGCTCCGCGGCCTCGATCTGGTTGTTGACCGCCTCCAGGCGCTCCCGGAGCTTCTGCACCTTGCCGATCTCCTGTTTCTCGTTCTCCCAGACGGCGTTCATCCGGGCGAACTCCTCCCGCATGGAGCTGAGCTCCTCCCGAAGAGCCTTCAAACGTTCCTGGCTCATGGGGTCGCTCTCCTTCTTCAGGGAGACTTCCTCGATCTCACGCTGCATGATGCCGCGGCGGATATCGTCCATCTCCGAGGGCATAGACTCCATCTCGGTACGGATCATGGCGCAGGCCTCGTCCACCAGGTCGATGGCCTTGTCCGGCAGGAAACGGTCCGTGATGTAGCGGGCGGAGAGCGTGGCCGCCGCGATCAGGGCCGCGTCGGTGATGCGCACGCCGTGGAACACTTCATACCGCTCCTTCAGGCCGCGCAGGATGGAGATGCTGTCCTCGATGGAGGGCTCGTCCACCAGCACCGGCTGGAAACGGCGCTCCAGGGCCGCATCCTTCTCGATGTACTTGCGGTACTCGTCCAGGGTGGTGGCGCCGATGCAGTGGAGCTCGCCCCTGGCCAGCATGGGCTTGAGCAGGTTGCCGGCGTCCATGCTGCCCTCGGTCTTCCCCGCGCCAACGATGGTGTGCATCTCATCGATGAACAGGATGATGCGGCCGTCGCTCTTTTTGATCTCGTTGAGCACCGCCTTGAGCCGCTCCTCGAACTCGCCGCGGTACTTGGCCCCGGCGATCAGGGCGCCCATGTCCAGGGAGAAGACGGTGCGGTCCTTCAGGGTATCGGGCACATCGCCCTTGACGATCCTCTGGGCCAGGCCCTCGGCGATGGCCGTCTTGCCCACGCCGGGCTCACCGATGAGGACCGGGTTGTTCTTGGTCTTCCTGGACAGGATGCGGATCACGTTCCTGATCTCGCCGTCACGCCCGATGACCGGGTCCAGCTGGTTCTTCCGGGCCCGCTCCACCAGGTCGGTGCCGTATTTCTTGAGGGCGTCGTAGGTGTCCTCCGGATTGTCGCTGGTCACCCGGCCGGCGCCGCGGACCTCCGACAGGGCCGAGAGGAACTTTTCCCGGGTGATGTCCATGTCCCGGAGGATCTTTTTCATCGT
Source organism: uncultured Eubacteriales bacterium (assembly GCA_902803675.1). The sequence goes on along the minus strand of CADCQZ010000016.1, from coordinate 444 downwards.
CGGGTCCGCGTTGGCGATCAGGGACAGGAACAGGTGCTCCACGGAGATGTACTCGTCCTTCATGCGGCGCATCTCCTCGGCGGCGCCGTTCAGGGCCTTGTCCATATCAGGGGACACGTAGAACTTGCCTTCCTCCCTGCCGGCAAGGCGCACCTTCGGCAGCGCGTTCAGGGCCTCCTCCGAGCGGGCGCGCATGTCCTCGGGGGCGCGGCCCATCTTTTTGACCATCTGGGGGATCAGCCCCTGATCGTCCTCCAGGAGGGCCGTGAGAAGGTGGACCTGTTCCAGCTGCTGGTTGCTCCGCTCCAGCGCCAGGGCCTGGGCCCGCTGGATGGCCTCCATGCTCTTCTGGGTGTATGTATTCTGGCTCATGGGATCACCTCATTTCGTAACAGTGCGTCAAAGAAGTCTGACTTTCTTTGACCTTCATTATTGTAGCACATT
>CADCQZ010000015.1 GCA_902803675.1 uncultured Eubacteriales bacterium | reverse complement strand
GAAAAGCTATATCGGCACCCTTTCCGCCTTCTGCGGAGCGGTATGCGCCGGGGTGGGCGCCGGAGCCGGCATCGCCTTCCTGATGGGGGCGGACCTGAAGACCGTGGCTCACACCGTGGCCAACGCCCTGGCCATCCTGCCCGGCATGGTGTGCGACGGAGCCAAGCCATCCTGCGCGGCCAAGATCTCCCAGGCCGTGGAAGCGGGCATTTTCGGCTATCAGATGTATAGAAACGGCCAGCAGTTCCACGCCGGCGAGGGCCTGACCGTGAAAGGCGTGGACAGGAACGTGGCCAACGTGGGCCGCCTGGGGCGTGAGGGCATGCGCCAGACCAATGAGGAGATCATCGCCATGATGCTCGGGGATCTGTGAAAAAGATCGAGCGCCAGATGAACCACTACCATCCCGTCGCTTCCTTCGTGATCGCGGCCCGTCCCACCAACCCCGCCACCGGCTGGGTGAACTTCCGCTCCGCCCCCGGTACAGGTACCTCCCGGATCGCCACCCTCAAGGACGGCCGTCTCCTCACCGTGATCGGCGAGACCCTTGACCGGTACAAGGCCGTCGACTCCGTCATCGGCATGACTTGCTGCGTGATGAAAGCCTATGCGGCCAGGGTGTAACGGGACACACCGGATAATTGATCCGAGATACAGGTCCTGGCACGGGAAACGCATCCCGTGCCTTTTTTTGCGGTGCGGCCGGACGCAGAATGCCCCTTCCTGCAAACGCAGGAACATGGTATAATCCATCAGGAACCCCGATCCTGACGACCCTTCTGTTCAGGAGGCAGCCATGTTTTACGATCTCACGCAGCCCCTGGTGATCGGTATCTCCTCCCGGGCCCTGTTCGACCTGGAGGAGGAGAACCACATCTACGAGACCCGGGGCCTGGAGGCCTATACGGAGTATCAGGTCGCCAATGAAAAGAACATCCTGCGCCCCGGCGCCGGATTCGAACTGGTGAAGGCATTCCTGCGGCTCAACGAGGCGCAGAGCGGCCGTCACCTGGTGGAAGTGATCTTCGTGTCCCGCAACAGCCCGGACACCAGCCTGAGGATCTTCAATTCCATCGAGCATTACGGCCTGGACATCACACGGGCCGTCCTGTCCGGAGGCGCGCCGGTGGCGCCCTACCTGACCTCCTTTAAGACGGATCTTTTCCTGTCGGCCTACTCCCCGGACGTACAGGAGGCAGTGGATGTCGGCGTGGCCGCGGGCATGCTCCTCTCCGGCGGGCATCACACGGAGCAGGGGCGTCCGGTGGACCAGATCCGCATCGCCTTCGACGGCGACGCGGTGCTCTTCGGCGCCGAAGCCGAGAAGATCTACCGGCACGACGGCATCGACGCTTTCCAGGAGCACGAGCGGAAATACGCGGACGATCCCCTGCCCAAGGGCCCCTTCGCCAATTTCCTGATGGCCCTGTCCAATATCCAGGCCATGTTCCCCGACCGGGACAAGGCTCCGATCCGCACGGCGCTGGTCACTTCCCGAAAGGCCCCGGCCCATGAGCGGGCCATCAAGACCCTGCGGCAGTGGCACGTGCGGGTGGATGAGGCGTTTTTCCTGGGCGGTGTGTCCAAAAAGGACGTGCTGAACCGGTTCGGCGCCCATATTTTCTTCGATGACCAGCACGTGCACGCCGATCCGGCTTCCGAGGTGGTCCCCTCCGCGGTGGTGCCCTACCGGGAAGGGGACGACCCCACGAAATAGATCGGCTGCCGCGCGGCGAAACGGGGACGGACGATGCTTACCGCCGTCCCTGTTTTTTTGTCTCTTGGCCGCTCTGTCGGGCCTCCTCCTTTTTCCCCGAGCGCATCGGGGGCCGCTCACCGGCATTCCCCGCCCATGTGCTCCGACCGCGGGTCAAGCCCTGAGCCTCCCAAAGAAAAAGCGGGATACTGTGACACTTTTGTGACAGGAGTTATGCTATCCTTGTTTTGTCACCGGGGAAACACCCGGGAGCATCATCAAAAACACGAACAGGACCGGAGGTAATAATATGCGAAACGATAACAGATCCTCACTGAAGACCCGCTGCAAGCGCCTGCTGGCGGCCGTGATGGTACTCGTCAGCCTGTGCTGCCTAATGCCCCTCTCCCTGGCGGAAGGAGCCCCGGAGAAGATCGGCGGCATGACCGTCGCGGAATGCAAAGAAGCCCATGTGTATCTTGACACCCTGGACAGCACGGACACCCTGACCACCTGGGTGTTCAAGGAACAGGAAGACGTGCCCTGGATCTCCGTGAAGGAGTATGTCTCCCTCCTCTTTACGGACGCCTACCATCCCGGCTGCGTTTTTGCCTGGGACGGGGACAAGCTCGTGATCACCCGCCACGAAACGGACGTGTGCCTGGACCCGAAGGAGCAGACGGTCAGCTGCGCGGACTGGAACCACTTCATCGGCCCCAACGCCAAGAACGCCCTTTCCAACGGGATCGTCGAGAAGGAAGAGTTCCTCGCCATCCGGCCGTCCGCGAAGAATGAGTCCTGGCAGACCGAGGCGCACGGCTTCACCGTATCCCTGAAGGACTACGGTATGGAAATGGTCCGCTTTAACGAGGACGTGCTCATGCCTTTCGCGATCGCCCAGGCAGTCCTCGCGGCGCCTGCCATGAGAGCCATCCTGGCCTACAACGGGAACGACTATTTCGACATCGTCAATTCCATCGAGAGCATCTACGGCTCGAAACAGTATACCCTGGCCCCGAACCCGTACGCGAACATGTGGTACAGCGGCAGTTTCGCCGACCGCAGTGAGCTCAGTGAGGCTTATGCGAAGTACAACTACGCCGCCCTGTGCATGCTGCTGGACATCACCTACGGCCACAAGGAAGAGAAAGGCATCAAGGATTTCGACAGCTTCATCGAGCAGTTAGGCCTGAAGGAAGCCCTGATGTCCACCGACACCAAGGATGACGTGGAGCCGCTGGCCCAGTTGTTCACCTTCATTTTCGACAGCGGACACGACGGCAATGTCCTGACCCACTCCATCATCGACTCGGAGGGCGCGATCCAGAAGGCGGACCTGGTCCAAAGCATCCTGAGCATCTTCGGGTTCGAGACCCTCGAGGATCTCCATGACATCCTGAACGCTCTCTTGGAGTTGGTCATGAGTCTCTTCCCCAGCAGCGAAAGTACAGACTTCAGCGATAAGTTCGGCCCGGATGTGACCGGTCTCATGGAGCAGATGCTGCGCATGCAGCACCTCAAGCCCCTCGGTTACGGCAGCGAGCGCGTGGATATCGTGGGAGATACCGCCGTGATCTACTTCGATGGTTTCAAGGAGGACCTGAGAAGGGCGCAGAGCTTCTATACCAAACTGCCCACCAAAGAGGACACCGGTTCCAGCACCTTCGCGCTGTTCTGGTCCGCGTTCGACAAGATCGGGAACGACGGGAATGTCAAAAACGTGGTCATCGACCTGAGCAGCAACGGCGGCGGTTCCGCGGCTGCCCTGGTCGCCACCCTGGGATTCCTGAGCCCGGACGGTGAGGTGAAGATCACCTACAGGGATCTGGTGAACGGCGAATTCCGCACCGAGTACTACCATGTGGACACGAACCTGGACGGCAAATTCGACGACAACGACGGCTACGGCGGACAGTATGATTTCTACATCATGACCACCGGCGCGTCCTACTCCTGCGGGAACGCTCTCCCGTATTTCGCTCAGCAGAACGGCCTGGCCGAGATCGTCGGCGAACAGCCCGGCGGCGGCGACTGTGTGGTCGCTGTCTATCTGGACGCCTACGCTCATGTGGGCCGGATATCCGGCACCAAGCAGCTGGGCAACATGGAAGGCGACACCTTCATATCCGATGAAAATGCCGTCGTGGTAGACCACCCCTTCACGGTCGAAGAGGGAGACAGCATCTATTTCCACCCGGAAAAGATCGCCGAATACATCGGCAGCCTGGAAAGTTTGGAGAAGTAAAGTTCCGGGATCAGGAATAAAAAATGAGAATCGGCGGGAGGCCTGACGAAGGTCTCCCGCCGGTTTATTTTAGGAAGCTTGACAACAAGTTCGATTACTGGCACGATGACTTAAGGCAATGATATGTGGCGATCATCGGCGGACCATAGGAAAGAGGAAAACATGGCAAGCGATGTGTTCATCAGTTATTCCCATCGCGATAAGACCATAGCCGACGCTGTCTGCTTCAAGCTGGAAAACAGGGGCATCCGCTGCTGGTACGCGCCCCGGGATATCGTAGCCGGCGAGGAATGGGCATCCTCCATCGTCGCGGCGATCCACTCCTGCCGCGCGATGGTACTGCTT
>CADCQZ010000014.1 GCA_902803675.1 uncultured Eubacteriales bacterium | reverse complement strand
GAAAGGGCACTATACCGAGGACGCTTGGTTTATCCCGGTATTGAAAGAAATGTCCATGACACGCCCGATCGTCGCCATGGAAGATGAAAGCGCGATCTTTATCCGGGGGGCCGCAGCCTGGAAGATCGGGAATATCCATCAGATCGACAAGGGTTGGATCACCGGGCTCACGGATCATTGACGGGAGGACATGTCGTTGGCCGGCATCTTTGAACAAACACAGAAGCTCTATGCCCTGGATGACTGCATCTTCGCGCCGGTATCCGGCCACGAAGGCGGACGGAACCGGATCGTGACCGTCAGCCGGAACGGGGATAAACGGTTTGTCCTTCGTGTTTCCGCTCTCGGAGACCGAAGCGAAAACGATTATCTCGCCGAAACGGAGTTTGTCCGTTTCCTGGCTGAGAACGGCGCGCCTGTAGCGGATGTGATCCCATCCGTTCACGGCCGACTGGTGGAGCGATTGGAGACAGACGGAAAAGCGGTGTATGTCTGCTTGTTCGCTTATGCCAAAGGCATGCTGATCGCGGACAACGGCTATCGTTATCGGGAAGGCGCGCCGCTGAGCGAATACTTCTTCAACATCGGCAGATCTCTCGGCGCGATCCACAGGCTGTCCAAGACGTATACACCTGTCCATCAGCGCCCGGACTACTTCGACAAATATAACATGATGTACCTGGACCGCCTGATCCCGGACGAATACGGTGAACTGAAAACAGCCGTCGCCAAACGGCTGGAGGCGTTCCGCGCGCTCCCGAGGGACAGAAGCTGCCGCGGCCTGGTCCATTTTGATTTCAGTGACGGCAACTGGCATGTCGACATGGACACAGGCGCGATCACGGTGTTTGATTTTGACAACTGCCTGAACTGCTGGTATATGTTCGATCTTGCAAATCTCTGGATCCACAACGAAGGCTGGACGCGGCATGAAAGCGACCCTGTCAGGCGTTTTGCGCTGATGCGGCAGTGCTTTGACTTTCAATTGCGGGGCTACAGGACCGAAACGGAACTTCAGGAAGAGATGCTGGAAAAGCTCCCGCTCTTCATCGACATGGTTCTGATCGAAAACATCGTGGATGAGCTGGAATGCAGTGCCCGGGAAGGCGAAGCGCCGGACTGGGAAGATATCGGGGACGCGGCGGAATGCCTGATCCACGGGATCCCCTATGCGGGGATCGGACAGCCATATTGAGATCCTGATCACAAGGTCGATCCCGGAATGATCGGAAGAGAGAAGTGTCATCTGCGGATCGCTTCAAAGGATCCCGCGGGATCAGGATCGACGGACAGGTTTTGAGGCGTGCTCCAACTGTCCGGGGTCATGGGTTCAAATGTAAAAACGGGGGAAAACGAAAAGCCCGGAAACATTGATCTCTCAACGTTTCCGGGCTTTGGTGGAGCATAGGAGACTCGAACTCCTGACCCCAACACTGCCAGTGTTGTGCGCTACCAACTGCGCTAATGCCCCAACGACGGATACTTTATCACAAACATGAACGTTTGTAAAGGGGTTTTTTAAAAAAATTGTGCAGAACCGTTTAACGTGCTATAATGCTTAAGTTGCTGTTACCTGCAAGTTTACGATCCCGTCACTTTTAAAGGTGGTCCGATGAGCAAAAAAACTCTTCTGAGCGGTATTTCCGTCCTGGGCATCACCGGCATGATCTGCAAGCTGGTGGGTGTTCTTTACCGGATCCCGCTGGCCAATATCGTCGGCGGTGAAGGGCTGGGCCTGTACCAACAGGTATATCCGGCCTACAATCTTCTGCTGACGCTCACCAGCGCCGGTATCCCGGTGGCTATCTCCAGGATGGTCTCCCATTACGTCACCCTTGAAAAACCCGGCATGGCGAAGCATGTGTTCAAGGTCGCGCTGAAAATGCTGACCTGCCTGGGGCTGGCGGCCTTTGCCCTGATGTTCATTCTCAGCGGCAGCCTGGCTGAGCGGGTAGGGACGCCCGAGGGCAAGGTGAGCTACATGTGCATCGCCCCCAGCCTGCTGCTGGTGTGCGTGATGAGCGCTTTCCGGGGCTACATGCAGGGCACCCGCAACATGATGCCCACAGCCATCTCCCAGCTGATCGAACAGGTGGGCAAGGTGGGGCTGGCCCTGCCTTTCGCCGCGATCGGGATGCAGCGCGGAGGGTGGAGCCTCGGTGCCGCAGGCGCGCTGCTGGGCACCTCCGTCGCGGAAGGGGTCGCCATGGTGTACATGATGATCCAGTATGCGTTCAAGTCCGGAAAAAGTGTCGTCGTCGGAGCGGCGGAGGAAAAGGGGGAGAAGGTCGCGGCCCGTCTGGTGCATGTCGCGGTCCCCATCACTCTGGGGGCCTGCATCGTGCCTCTCGCCAGCTTCATCGATTCGGCGATGCTCAAAAATCTTCTGATGAACGGGGGCCTCACCTCCTCGGAGGCGGGCATCCGTTACGGGCTCTATTCCGGCCTGGTGCTGACCATGATCAACGTGCCCACGGCTCTCGCCATGGCCATGAGCACCAACCTGGTCCCCGACATCGCCGCGGGACGGGCCAGGGGAGACGAAAAATACGTGCAGGAAGGCGCATTGACCGGTCTGAAAGTGGGTTCGCTGGTGGGCTTTCCCTGCTCGATCGGTATGAGCCTCCTGGCGGAACCCATATTGTTCCTGTGCTACGGCGGTTCCCGTTATTCTCCGGAACAGCTCCACCTGGCTTCTTCCCTCCTGCAGGTATCGGCGCTGACCATCATCCTGTTCACCCAGGTACAGGTGACCAGCGGCATCCTCCAGGGCGCAGGCAGGCAGAAGATCCCGATGTATACGCTGATGGCGGGGGTCGCCTGCAAGGTGACGCTCAATTATCTTCTGGTCCGGGTGCCGTCCATCGGCATCGCAGGCGCGCCGATCGCGTCGATCGTGTGTTACACGGTGAGCCTTGTGCCCAATCTGATCGCTACCTGCCGCATCACGCGCATGCGCTTCAATGTGAAAGAGATCGTTGCGAAGCCTCTGTTTTCTGCGCTGGTGATGGGCGCTGCCGTCTTCCTCGTGTGGCGGTTCGTGTTCGGAGGGGCTCCCGCTCAGGGCGGATTTATCTCCAGGCTGATCCCGGTGGTCGTTTGTATGGCGGTCGGCATCGTTTCTTTCTTTGGTACGGCACTGGCAGTGGGCGCTTTCAGCAAGGATGTGCTGCCCCGCCGATGGAGGAAAGGCTGATGGATCTTACGGTATTCGCTCTGGGCCATTCCGCGGATGATCTGACCTGCGGCGCCCTCAGAGCGCTGGAAAAAGCCCGATATATCATCCTTCGGACAAGCCGCTGCGCGGCGGCGGAGATGCTGAACGAAAAGAAGATCGGGTTCGAGACCCTGGACAGCCTCTATGATGCCGCTGATGATTTCGGTGATCTCGATCAAAAGAGCGCTTCTTTCGTGCTTGAGCGTCTTGAGAAGGGAAGCGTGTGCCTGGGGGTCTTCGATCCCGCGTCGGACACGGTGGTAAGGCTCCTGAAGGACAGCGTGACGGCTGTGTGTCCCTACGCGGATCCCTGCAGGCCTTTTGCCGCGTATCTCAACGCGAAGGAACGGCGCATCAGCTCCGCGGCCGGGCTGGAAGTCTTATCCTGCCAGGGCGATCTTGTCATCACGGAGATCGATTCAAAGCTTCTGGCCGGAGACGTGAAACTGAAACTGCTGGAATGCTATGCCGACAGCAGCCCGGTGATCGTATACGATCAGGCGGGAAGGACAGAAAAACTGGAGCTGTGCGATCTGGACCGTCTTCAGGGATCGCGTTACGGACATCGGTGCGCCGCGCTCCTGCCGGAGAGAGAGCTGACGGAAAAGGAACGTTTTGACACGGCCGATCTTATCCATCTCATGGCGAAGCTGAGGGCACCGGGCGGATGTCCCTGGGACAGGAAGCAGACCCACGAGTCCCTGAGACCGTATCTCATTGAGGAGGCCTATGAGACCGCTGCGGCGATCCTTGACGGGGACTGGGAGCATACGGCCGAGGAACTGGGGGATGTGCTGCTGCAGGTGGTGTTCCAGGCGGATATCGGCCGGCAGTACGGCACCTTTACGCTGGGGGATGTGGCAACGAACATCTGCAGCAAGATGATCCGCCGCCACCGGCATATTTTCGGCGATGCGGACTGCCCCGACGCCCAGGCGGTCTCCGACGAATGGGACCGCATCAAGGCGCAGGAGAGGAAAGACGTGACGCCTTCCGACGCTATGGATGCCGTTTCCAAAGGCCTGCCCGCGCTCATGCGCGCGGAGAAGATCCAGAAAAGAGCGGGGACCGATAATGAAAGCGCAGGGCCCGACGCCGTCAGATCGGCCGCGGCGAGCCTTGCGGATGCCGTAAAGGCCCGGGACACCGGGGTGATCGAGGAAAGGCTGGGAGAGCTGCTTTTTGACGCGGTGAATGTCGGCAGGCTCTGCGGCATAGAGGCCGAGAGCTGCCTGGCGGCGCAGAATGAAAGGTTCATCGGACGGGTCAAGGCTGCCGAACGGAACGGACAGGGAAAGTGTTGAAACAGTTGTCGTTTTTCATAGAAGAACTTGACAATTGACAAATTGTGCGTATACTGACAACATGCCACGTGTGACCATTGATGCGTGTCCGGATGGCATGCTATAATATCTTTAGGAGGATTCAAAATGAACAAGACTGAATTGATCGCTGCTGTTGCCAATAAGACCGGTATCACCAAGAAGGACGCCGGTGATGTTCTTAACGCTTTCCTGGATGCCATCAAGGACGCGATGGCTTCCGGTGACAAGGTCCAGCTGATCGGCTTTGGCACTTTCGAGGCCAAGGAGCGCGCTGCCCGTACCGCCAGGAACCCCAGGACCGGTACCGAGATCGAAGTTCCCGCCGCCAAGGCCCCGACCTTCAAGGCCGGCAAAGAGCTCAAGGACAGCATCAACAAGTAAGGATCTTTCAAGTTTTTCACAGCGCCCGTTTCCCGGGCGCTGATTTATCTTTATAGGGGTCGATCATCATGAGACTTGACAAGTATTTAAAAGTATCCCGGATCATCAAGCGCCGCACAGTGGCCAAGGAAGCCTGTGACGGCGGCCGCATCACCATCGGCGGAAAAACCGCCAAAGCCGGCACGAATGTGAATGCCGGCGACGTGCTGGAGATCCGTTTCGGTTCCAGGATCGGCAGGTACAGGGTACTCGATACCCGCGAGACCGTCAGGAAGGAAGAGGCGGCCCTGATGTACGAGGTGCTCACGCCTCTTGAAATGGATGACGACGGAGAGGAAGATTGACCTGTGAAAGGTTCTGACAACGCCCGGCCGGTGTTATCCCGATCGGGCCGGCGGTTGGTCTTTATCGGCGCTGTCGCGCTTTTGATAGGGTGCGCGTACGATTTTTCCATCCGTTTTCAGGATTTTGACGCTTGGATGAGCGGTGTGAGGACCATGAGCCGCCTGAAGGACGAGTCCTTCTTCGGCAACCTGATGCTCATTTTCAGGGACGATAAGATGCGGTCCCTGGGCTTCACCATGCTGTATCTTATCCTGGGGATCCTGCTGGGCATCGTCGGGCTGCTTCCGGGAAGGGGCGCGGCAAAGGCCTGGTCTACGGCTTTGGCAGCCGCGGCGCTGACGGTGTTCGGCTTTGCTCAGGGCATCATCGCTTTCTCGGAGCCGCTCGGTTTTCTGAGGGCGCTGCCGACGGTGGTCATGCTGGCCGGATGCATCCTTCTCCTTTTATCCCGACTGAAAAGGAAAAAGCCCCCTAAAGCCCCCGGGCCCGGGGAGCGCCTGGACAAGCTGAGAGAAAAGAACGGGGATCGGGAACTCAAGGTCATGGTCAGCGCCTGCCTGATCGGGCGGGACTGCAAGTATTCGGGCGGGAACAATCTCAATGAGGACGTGATGGCTTTCCTGGAAGGCAAACTGGTGATCCCTGTGTGCCCGGAGGTGATGGGCGGTCTTCCGGTACCCAGGATGCCCTGCGAGATCAGCGGGGGACGGGTGATCGCGAAAGACGGCCGCAGCATGGATGAACCTTTCAGAAAAGGCGCTCTGAAATGTATATCCATCGCCCGACATGAAAGGCCCGATATGGTGATCCTCAAAGAGAACAGCCCTTCCTGCGGGGTAAGAACGGTATACGACGGCACCTTTTCCGGCAGGATCGTACCGGGAAGGGGGATCTTTGCCGATATGGTCGTGAAGGAAGGCATACCGGTGCTGACCGAAAAAGACTTTGAGGGATATGGTCGTTCGATCGGGGAAACGGATGATAAGGGACACTGAGACCTCAGGCCCGTTCAGGCGGAAACAAAGAGCAAAAAAACACGCCGCGGCGATGCTGCGGCGTTTTTATATCCTGTTCATCAGCTTTTAAGTTCGTTCATGCATTTCTTACAGATGGGTTTGTCTTT
>CADCQZ010000013.1 GCA_902803675.1 uncultured Eubacteriales bacterium | reverse complement strand
GCCCCTGTCAAGGGCCGCTTTGAGGTCATCGATCCGGAGGATGGATCCGACATTGACGGCGTCATAGTCCTTCGGGTCCGTAAAGGTCAGGGGCAGGATGCCCGCGTTGATCAGGTTGGCCGCGTGGATCCGGGCGAAGGACTTGGCGATGACCGCCCGCACCCCCAGGTACAGGGGCACCAGGGCGGCGTGCTCCCGGGAGGAGCCCTGGCCGTAATTGGCGCCGCCCACGACGCAGCTCCTCTTCAGGGCGCGGGCCCTTTCGGGGAAGCTCTCGTCGCACACGTTAAAACAGAACTCGCTCATCTTCGGGATATTGCTGCGGTAGGGCAGCACCTTGGCGCCCGCCGGCATGATGTGGTCGGTGGTGATGTCGTCGCCCACCTTCAGGGACACGGGCAGGCAGAAGCTTTCGGGCAGGGGCTCGCCCTCGGGGAAGGGCTTGATGTTGGGGCCCCGCTCCACGGTGAGCTCCGCCGCCTCTTCCTCCGGGGCGGGGGCGATCACGCCGCTGTCGTTGATGAGGAACGTGCCGGGCATGGAGATCCGGGGATAGTCCCCCAGGGTGCGCGGGTCGGTGATGCAGCCGTTCAGGGCCGACGCGGCGGCCGTCTCGGGGGAGACCAGGTAGACCTGCGCGTCCCGGGTGCCGCTGCGGCCCTCAAAATTGCGGTTGAAGGTGCGCAGGCTGACCCCGCCGGAGACGGGGGAGAAGCCCATGCCGATGCAGGGCCCGCAGGCACACTCCAGCACCCGGGCGCCGGCGGCGATCATGTCCGTGAGGGCGCCCCGGTCCGCCAGCATGCTCAGGACCTGCCGGGATCCGGGGGAGATGGACAGGCTCACGTTGTCCGCGATGCGCCTTCCGCCCAGGATGGCGGCCACCCGCAGCATGTCCCTCAGGGAGGAATTGGTGCAGGACCCGATGCACACCTGGCTCACGGGGGTGCCGCTCAGGGAACTCACCGTCACCACCTTGTCCGGGGAATGGGGGCAGGCGATCAGGGGCTCCAGGGCATCGAGGTCGATGTCGATCACCCTGTCGTATACCGCGTCCGGATCGCTGGCGAGAGGGATAAAGTCCTCCGCGCGGCCCTGAGCGGTCAGGAAGGCCAGGGTGACCTCGTCGGAGGGGAAGATGGACGTGGTGGCGCCCAGCTCCGCGCCCATATTGGTGATGGTCGCCCGCTCGGGCACGCTCAGGCCGTTCACGCCTTCGCCGCCCCATTCGACGATGGCGCCCACGCCGCCCTTGACCGACAGGATCTGCAGGATCTTCAGGCTGATGTCCTTGGCCGTCACCCAGGGCTTCAGGGCGCCGGTCAGGTTCACCTTGATCATGCGGGGCATGGTGATGTAGTAGGCGCCGCCCCCCATGGCCACGGCCACGTCCATGCCGCCGGCCCCCATGGCCAGCATGCCCATGCCGCCGGCGGTGGGGGTGTGGCTGTCGGAGCCGATCAGGGTGCCGCCGGGCCGGGCGAAGCGCTCCAGGTGCACCTGGTGGCAGATGCCGTTGCCGGGCCGGGAGAAATACACCCCGTATTTCCGGGCCACGGACTGGATGTAGCGGTGGTCGTCGGCGTTCTCAAAGCCGCACTGCAGGGTGTTGTGATCGATATAGGCCAGGGACTTTTCGGTCCTGACCCGGGGGATGCCGATGTTCTCCAGGGCCAGGTAGGCCATGGTGCCCGTGGCGTCCTGGGTGAGGGTCTGGTCGATCTTAAGGCCGATCTCCTCCCCGGGGACCATGGTGCCGGATATCAGGTGTTCCCGGATGATCTTCTGAGCGATCGTGAGGCCCATTACATGTCATCTCCTCTCTGCGCGATGGCGTCGTGCGCGTTCCTGACATGCAGGATGGTGAGCCGCTCGGCCTCCGGGCCGTTGTGGGCGGCGATGGCATCGGCGATGGCTTTGTGTTCCGCCAGGGATCTGAGGGCCCTCAGGGGCATGCCCAGGCTCACCTTGCGGTATTTGAGCAGCTTGCGGTGCAGGGGCTCCAGGGTCTCCCGGATGGCGTTGCTGCCGCAGAGGATGTAGATGGTCTGGTGGAAGCGGGTGTCCGCGTTCTTCAGGTTGTCCGCGTCGTTCTTCTGGGTGTAGAGCTCCTGCAGGTCCAGTGCTTCCCGGAGCCCGGCGATGCTCTCGTCGTCCGCCCGCTCCGCGGCCCAGCGCGAGGCCAGGCCCTCCAGGCGCAGGCGGATCTCCCGGATATCGGCGATGTCGTCCATGGTGATGCCGATCACCTTGGCCCCCTTGCTGGTGGACTCGATGATGTGTTCCTGCTCCAGGCGGCGCAGGGCTTCCCGGATGGGCGTGCGGCTCACGCCCAGGCGCTCACTGAGCTTGAGCTCCGTGAGCACGTCTCCCCGGGCGTACTCGCCGGAGAGGATGGCCTGCTCCAGCTCGTCGAATACCTGATCCGCGATGGTGATGATGCGATGTTCCATATGATCCTCCTTATCACAGCCTGCGCAGCCGGCCGCCGGTCAGTTCCTCGATCTT
>CADCQZ010000012.1 GCA_902803675.1 uncultured Eubacteriales bacterium | reverse complement strand
TGGAAGCGCAATCCCTACTACTGGAAGGTGGACGCGGAAGGCAAGCAGCTGCCCTATATCGACGAATTGCACTTCCGCCGCTACAGCGATGACTCCCAGCCGCTGATGTGGGTGATGGACGGCACGACGGACATCGGCTCCGTAGGCCTGGCGGATGTGGAGACCATCCTCAATAACGCCACCGCGGATCAGGAGCTGGTGGAATGGTCTTCCACCGGGTGGACCAGCCAGTCCATGCAGCTGAACCTGGCCTTCAAGGGCGACGAGCAGAAGCGGGCGCTGTTCCAGAACGTGGACTTCCGGCATGCCCTGTCCATCTCCATCGACCGCAACCAGATCGCCCAGCTGATCGATCAGGGCTACACCACGCCTTCCCAGTCCGCCCCGCCCGAGGGCGCTCAGGGCTATGACCCCGAGTGGACCAATAAGTGGACCGAACTGGACCTGGACGCGGCGGCCAAACTGCTGGAGGGCTGCGGCCTCGTGAAAGGCGCGGACGGCTTCTGGGCCTTCGCCGACGGGAACAAACTGACGCTGAACCTGCAGTACCAGGATGAAGCGGACGCCTCCCTGGCCGAGCTGGTGAAGAACGACCTGAACAAGGCGGGCTTCGATGTGACCACCAGGATGTATGACCGTTCCATCATGGAAGAGATGCGGTCCGCCAACGAGCACGAGATCGTGCTGAACTACGAGAACTTCGACACCTTCTCCATCTCCCTGCGGCCCGACTACTTCGTGCCCATGAGGGACTACTGCGTGTGGGGCTCCGCCTTCGGCCTGTGGTACCTGAACAGCATCGACGGCGGGAACCGTGAAGGCGCCGTGGAGCCGCCCGAGGACGTGAAGGCCCTGCTTAATGTGTACACGAAGATGAAGAACGCCACCTCTTCCGACGAGAAGGAAGCCCTGGCGCTCGAGCTGCTCAAGTGCTTCAAGGAGGGGATCTACGAGATCGGCTTCACCTCTTCCATCTCCGCGATCTACTCCATCAACGCCAAGATGCACAACTTCCTGGAGGACGGCATCGCCTGCGACGAATTCCGCGATCTGGGCCTGACCAACTTCGCCGGATTGTGGGTCGAGGAATAAGCACACGACCCAAACCGAAAGGATCTTTCAGGGCGGGAGGGCGTGAACTCGTCCTCCCGCTTTTTCATTGAAACACCGATCATTTTCGTCCGGGCAAGGAGGAAAGCGCATCATGGGCCGGTTTATACTGCAGCGCGTCCTGACGTTCATCCCCATCCTGCTGATCATGTCGCTGGTGATCTTCTTCATCATCCAGCTGCCCCCGGGGGATTATCTGACCTCCTACGTGGCGGGCCTGAAAGCCGAAGGGCAGATCGTGGACGAAAGCGAGCTGAACAGCCTCAAGGAACGGTACGGGCTGGATCAGCCCTGGTTCATGCAATACTTCAAATGGATGGGCAATATCATCACCCGCTTTGACTTCGGCTACTCCTTCGAGTATGAGAAACCGGTGTGGCCCGTCATCGCCGAGGTGCTGCCGATGACGATCGTGGTATCGATCGTCACGATGCTGTTCAACTATCTGGTGGGCATCCCCATCGGCATCTACAGCGCCGTGCACCAGTATTCCGTCGGGGACTACTGCTTCACCTTCATCGGCTTTCTGGGCATGGCGATCCCCAATTTCCTGTTCGCCATCCTGCTGATGTATTTCACCTATCTGTGGACGGGCACGGCGTTCATCGGGCTGTACTCCAGCGAGATCCTGATCGGGCTGCAGCAGGGCACCCTGCAGTGGTGGCAGCTGCTGGGCCGGGGCGATTTCTGGGGACGGATGCTGATCCCGATCATCGTCATCGGCACCTCCGGCACCTGCGGCACCTTAAGGTCCATGCGCGCGCAGATGCTGGACGAGCTGGGAAAGAACTACGTGCTGTGCGCCCGGGCAAAGGGCGTGTCCGAAAAGAGGATCATCTACAAGTACTGCCTGCGGGCCGCCCTGAACCCCACGGTGTCGGGCCTGAGCGGTGTGCTGAGCCACATCTTCAACGGATCCACCATCTCCGCGATCGTGATGAACCTGCAGCTGGTGGGCCCCCGGCTGTACGCCGCGCTGAAGGCGCAGGACATGTACCTGGCGGGCACCATCCTGCTGGTGATGGGCTTCCTGATCGTGCTGGGCACGCTTTTGTCGGACATCGCGCTGGCCTGGCTGGATCCCCGGATCCGCTTTTCCGGAAGGAGGGCTGAGGCATGACGGCACATCCCGACAGAAAAGAGCGCGTCAACGCCCGCAGAGCGGAAAAGGCCCGCAGAAAAGAAGAGAAATACTATCTGGCCTCCCAGTGGCAGCTGATGGCGCGGAAGCTGGGCAAGCATCATTTGGCGCGGGTCTCCCTGGTGATCCTGGGCTTTCTGTACCTGGTGGCGCTGTTCGGGGATTTCCTGGCGCCCTATAACCTGACCGAGTACGACGCGAATTCCAAGGACCTGCCCCCCACCGCCATCCACTTCAAATATGAAGGCCGGTGGATCGGGCCCTACGTGTTCAGATCCGAGTGGCAGACGCTGAAAATGAGCGTGGCGGAGATGAGCAAGGCCAAGAAGGAAGCGGCGGAACGGGGCGAGGAATTCTCCACCCGGCAGATCGTGACGGACGAGACGGCGCCCCTTCAGATCAAATGGTTCGTCCACGGATCGCCCTACCGGGTGCTGGGACTGTTTGACAGCGACCTGCACCTGTTCGGCGTGGACGGGGGCGGGAAGGTGTTCCTCTTCGGGGCGGACAACCTGGGAAGGGACCTGTTCAGCCGGATCATCCTGGGCAGCCAGGTGTCCCTGACCATCCCCTTCGCCGGGACCTTCATCAGCTTCATCCTGGGCCTGCTGATCGGATCCGTGTCCGGCTATTTCGGCGGATGGATCGACAACGTGATCCAGAGAGTGATCGAGGTGCTCAATTCCCTGCCCTCCCTGCCGTTGTGGATGGCGCTCTCCGCCGCGATCCCCGCGGGCATCCCCCCGGTGCAGATGTATCTGCTGATCACGGTCATCCTGTCCCTGATCG
>CADCQZ010000011.1 GCA_902803675.1 uncultured Eubacteriales bacterium | reverse complement strand
TCCGGCACGACGAAACGGTGTTCGGTCTGCGCCTGTGGTCGCCGGAAACACCGGACCTGTACGACCTGACCATCGAAACGCTGGCGGACGGCGCGGTGATCGACCGGGTGGACACCTATTTCGGCATGCGCTCCATCGCCGTCGAGGGCGGCAGGGTGCTATTGAACGACCGGGCGCTCTATCAGCGCCTGGTGCTGGACCAGGGCTACTGGCGGGACGGGCTCCTGACGCCGCCGGACGGGGAGGCTCTCCGCCGGGACGTGGAGCTGACAAAAGCCATGGGCTTCAACGGCGTGAGGAAGCACCAGAAATTCGAGGATCCCCGGTACCTGTACTGGGCGGACCGCCTGGGGCTGCTGGTGTGGGGCGAGCTGCCCAGTGCCTACCGGCTCACGGACCGGGAGAAGCGGGGATTGATGCGGGACCTTTCCGAGGCCGTGCGCAGGGACTACAACCATCCCTGCCTGATCGCCTGGACGCCCCTGAATGAGAGCTGGGGCGTGCCCACCATCCGCACCCACGCGGAGGAGATGCGACTGGCGGACGCCCTGTGCGCCCTGGTGCGCGCCCTGGACGGCACGCGGCTGGTGTCGGGCAATGACGGATGGGAGCAGGCGGATACGGACCTGGTGACCGTGCACGACTACACCGCCCGGCCGGAGCAGCTGGGAGCGGACTACGCGGACCGGGACAGCGTGCTCCATGGTGCCGCGGCCGACAGACACCTGACGTCGGCGAAGGGGTATGATCACCGCGGCAAGCCCATGCTGCTCACGGAATACGGCGGCATCGCTCTTCAAAAAGACGCGGGGGACGGCAACTGGGGCTACAACGGCGCGGAGAAGGACGAGGAGTCCTTCCTGAAGCGCTTCGAGGCCATCACCCTGGCGTTCAAGCGCATGCCCTGGTTCTGCGGATATTGCTACACCCAGCTGACGGACGTGTTCCAGGAAGTGAACGGCCTGATGACCATGGAGCGGGAGCCCAAGGCGGATATCGAACGCATCCGCGCGGTCAACCTGGCCCGGTAACGCGGAAATAAAAACGTAAAACGACGCTCGCGTTTTTTTGAACGCGCGCGCCTTTTTTTACTTTCTTTTATCCCCGCGGGTCCGGACGCCGGGTGAACGGATCACCGTCCCCCTTCAGGATCCCGATCTGCCTGAGGATCCTGTCCCGCACCAGGGCCCTAAGATCGGGGGACAGGACCCGAATGAGCGGGCCGAAGGACAGGATGCGGATCACCATCTCCGTCTCGTCCTCCTTTTCGTAAGTGACGAGCACCCGGTAACGGTCCCCGTCCAGGCGCTCGGCCCGTTTCTCAAAATGGGCGAAGTGCATCAGCACCCTTTCCAGGGCGTTGCGCCGATCGAACACTTCCATCTCGGCCGTCCGCGGCGGCGGCGCCTTCACCGGCCCGGAGGGGGCGGTCCTGTCCGTCACACGGCAGCGTTCGATCCGCGACAGATTGATGAACACCTTCCGCCCGTAAGAAGTGCCCGCCAGCCTGAACTTGTCGTCCTTTTCCGAGTATTCCAGGCGCTCGGGGCACACCGGACGGTACTGCGGGCCGTTCCGGTTCGTATACTCGATCTTCAGGCACTTCCCCGTTTTCACCGCGTCCAGGATCTGCCTGAAAAGGGCGATATACTTCTCATCCTCATAGGGATCCCCGTCGGCGTACCGGTCGAACACCCGGATATCCTCCGGCCTGAAGAGGGGCGGGGTCTCCGGGTCGTCGGGCAGGGCGCCGGGGAACAGGCGGATCCGGGGATCCAGGGACAGGGCTTTGAGCCAGCGGCGCTGGAGCGTGGTCAGGGGCATGGTGGGCGCGTGCCTGAGGGGAGTGGTGCCGTCGGCCTTAAGGAGCGGCCACCGCCCCCCGGTCAGGGCGGACTCTATGGTCATCACGCTCTCGCCGAAGGCCTTTTCGGCCGCGATCCGCCGGATGTCCGCCGGGGCGACCGGCCCGGAGCAGGCTTTTTTGAGCACCGCGGCCACGGCGTTGTAATAAGCGCTGTACAGTTCGCTGTAGATCATGCCCTCACGCTCCTTCGATCCCGTACAGGGCCGCGGAATCTTCAAGGTCCCCGATGAACCGGGCCTGCAGGGCCGGGTCGGAAAACCGGATCGAACCGATGCGGCCGGTGAAGGTCCTGATCCAGGGGAACATCTCCAGGGCGTCGATCACCTCGGCGGTGAAGCGGCTGGTATTTTTGTCCAGCTTTTCCACCGTGCCGCAGCGCTTCTCCCGCTCCAAACGCTCATGGACGAACTGCTCGTGATCGGCGTACCGGACGGTGAAGGTCACTGTCGTCAGGCCCTTATCCGCCTCGTCCGGGAGGCTCACGCCCCACATGTGGGCCATCAGGCGGTCCATCATTCCCCGGAGAGCGTCAAAATCCTCCCGGACCGCGCCCGGGCGCACGGAGAGGATGTTGTCCGTCCGGAAGGTCATCAGGCGCTTAAAGCGCGGCACCCAGGCCATCAGGTACATCCGCCCGCTCTGGACGCTGATGAGGAGCCGGAGGGGCACGGCGTCCTTTTCCGTGACACGCTCCCGGCGGCGGTTGATCACCCGCAGGGCGGTCTGCCTTTTTTCACCCATGGCCTCAAAAAGGGCGCACAGGATCCCCTGATCCAGGGCCCCGGTGATGTAGTGGTGCTTGAAGGTGAAGGGGCTTTCCCGCTTTTCTTCCTTGTCCTGCAGGAAGGACCCGATGACGCCGCAGGGCGCCGTTTCGGAAAAGAACCTCAGCGCATCCCCGTCCATGTTCCCCGGAGCGTCCGCGCGGCGGTACCGGAGCTCCCGGCCCTTTTTTTCGGCGGTGATGATCCCCTCCCGGATGTACTCCTGCAGCTTTTTGCGCACGGTGGACTCGTCGAACATCTTCGCTTCCTCAAAGCCCGCCTGTTTTAGATCGATGGCGGCCATGATCTCCCTGAGCGTGAGGGCGGTGCCGGGATCGGGCAGGATGTCGAACAGGATGAAGTGCAGCGTGATATCCCCGTCGGTGAAGCTCCTGGCTTTCCACGCGGCGTACAGGGGGTTTTCCTTCGCCGAGCGGGTGTTGACGGACAGAAAGACGTTCTTGCCCTCGGGCGTGCGCTCGAACCTCATGCATCCGCCCAGCCAGCTCTCCAGCCGCCGGCGCTCGTCGTCGTAGGTGCGGGCGCTCATGGACGTGTACTCGCTCCGCTTCTTGAAGCCGTACAGGTAAAACTCGCGCATCAGGTCCCTGACTTTCCCAAAGTCCTTGACCAGCTCGCTGTATGGCATGGGGATCCCTCCTCGACGGGTGGATTTTTCGCGCCGCGTTTTCCAAGATACCGCTATTGTAAAAGCCCGTCGGGCCTCACGTCAAGCTCAAAAGGCCCCGGAAGGGGCGCGTTGGGGCAAAAAAAAGAGCCCATGCCGTATCCGTCATATCGGTCATGGGCCTTTCTTTTGCGGTCATACCGCTTTTTGCTTTCCTTCAAACGGGTCACGGGGCTGAAAGCCCAGGTCTTCCTGCGTTCGCGGTCCGCCTCTCTTCGGGCCTTTTTGCTCATTTTTTCCCTGGGGACAAAACCCGCCATGCGCTCATCTCCCTTCTTTTATGGCGTGGGGGCATCATAGCATGTTTCGCGCTTAAAGGCAAGTCACGCGCGGATGCCTGCGTACCGATCGCTGTTCAGGATGCCCGTCATGACCTGATAGGGATCCATCCGGTCGCTGAGGACCATTTCGAACAGCCGCGGCGTGTAGCCGCTCACCAGAGCCACGCCCTGCTCGTTCATGGAGACGGGCTGCTGTTCCCGGCGGGACTGGACACACCAGAACACCACCCGGGGCAGCCGGTAGCCGTGGGACCGGTAGAGGGCCCGGGCCCGCTCGAAGTTGGTCACGTTCGCGCCGCCGGCGCAGGCGTCGAATTCCATGTCGGTGATGAAGTACAGCGTATCGGGCATCTCGCTCTGGGGCAGATGACGGGAGACCGCCGCTTCCAGCACCAGGTCGAAGACGGCCGAAATGTTGGTGCTGCCCGCTTCGGAGAAGCTCTCGCAGTACCGGACCCGGTCCACCAGATCCTCGCCCATGACCGTGATCAGGCGCGGGCGGGTGGAAAAGGTGATGAAGCAGTCGTGGAAGGCGCCCCGGTTCCGCTGGGCGAAATACAATCCCAGGCTCAGGGCCACCGCGGCAGGCCGGGGACGGCCGTACCAGTACATGGAGCCGGAGGTATCTACCACGCACAGCGCGTTCCGCGCGTCTGTATAGTCCTCCAGGGCCTCCCAGGTGACGTCCAAGATCCGCCGCTCTTCCGGCGTGCCGGAAAAGCGCAGGGCGCGGTCGATAAGGTCTGAGGGCAGAAGGGACGCGGTGTGCAGTTCCGCCCGGCCCGAGGAAACGTCGTCCATGAAGGCGGTGTACCGCTCCCGGTCATTGCGCAGGAACGCGCGGCGGTAGCGGAACAGGGCCGCGGACGGAAGGGACGCGTAGTCGAAGGTGTAATCCCGCTCACGCAGGCTGTTTTCCACGATGCGCAGCCGGGCCCGCAGGCGCGACAGGGTCCGCCGGTATTCCCGCTGGGTCATCCCCAGATCCCGGGCCAGGCGCCGACCCGCGAGCACCTGAGTTTCGTCGGAGGTGTTCACCGACGGCAGCCACTTGGCCATCAGGGAGATGCCCCGGCCATGGGCGTCGTTCTCAAGGTCCTCCCGGAGCCGGCGGCGGATCATGTCCACCGCATCGCGCCGGCAGGGCGTATCCATCAGCGCCAGCAGGTCGTCCCAGCGGCCCATGAGGGGGATGAACTCAAGGTTCTTCCGGACAGAGTCCGGATGGTCCTGCGCAAGGTGCCGGAGCAGCACCCGGAACACGCGCCGCTCGCCCAGGCCGCCCCGCACGTCGCGGGCGTAGAACAGGGTGCGCAGCGCCAGGTCCCGGTCCTCGCACCAGGCCCGGTGGAACCGCTCGGTGATGGATCCCTCGGGCGCGTCCCGGAGGGCGCCGATCGAGGCGAACAGGTCAAGGCACCAGGAGCGGGTCGTGGTCAGCGTCACCGCGCCGTTTTCGGTATAGGTCCGCTCCGCCCGTTCCCGGAGCGCGGTGAGCATGGGGGTCGTCATCTGCATCGGTCAGTCCTCCTTTTCTTCGTGATGGGTCAAGATGCCTTTTATTTCATTAAAAGTGAAATTTATTGTTTGCTGGAGGCATCTTTCACGCGGACTGTTTCCCTGTCCGCGGGGATAATGTAGCACTTATCCCGGGGCCTATCACGGAAAAAAAGCTGCGAACTGATCAAAAACCGTTCATTCCGGGTCAAAAAAACTGATCTGGGGATGCTTTTCCGGCAGTTCCGCCATATACCGGAAGATCTCATCCGGGTCGTGGAGCATCCCACGCTTTTCACAGAAGCGGCGGAACAGCGCCATCAGCCGTTTACTGTCCGGGCTGGGCACCAGATACGCGTTCCCGTAAGCGCGGATGTATTTTTCCTTCAGCCCGGGGAAGTGCCTGTCCAGGGCGGCGTAAAAGTACTCCCGGTCCCCTTCCCGCAGGGTGAGGCCCATGTCGAAGCAGAGGATCCCCCGGACCCCCGCCGCCGCGCAGGCCTCGAGGATCGGCAGGATGTTCTCCTCCGTGTCGTTGATAAAGGGCAGCACCGGCGTGAGCCACACCACCGCGGGGATGCCCCGGGAGATCACTTCCCCCAGCACTTCAAGGCGCCTTTGGGTATCGCACACGTTCGGCTCCACGACGCGGCACAGTTCCCTGTCCCAGGTGGTCAGGGTCATCTGCACCACGCATTTGGCCTCCCGGTCGATCGCCTCCAGCAGGTCCAGGTCCCTCAGGATCAGGTCCGACTTGGTCTGCACCGCCGCCCCGAAGCCGTGCCGCAGGATGATCTCAAGGCATCTCCTTGTCAGCTCCAGGTCCTTTTCGCAGGGCATGTAGGGGTCGGACATGGACCCCGTGCCGATCATCGCCCTGCGGCGCATGCTCCCGAGCGCCTTATCCAACAGGTCCGGCGCGTTGATCTTGACCTCGATGTCCTCGAAGGCATGGGTGAACTGATAGCAGCGGCTGCGGCTGTCGCAGTAGATGCAGCCGTGGGCGCAGCCCCGGTAGATGTTCATCCCGTAACGGCCCTTCCCGCCGGTCAGGATCCCTTTCGCTTCCACAAAATGCATGTCTGATATCCCCGGCCTTCGCTTGTTTTCGTTCCGGAACTATGATAGCATAAAGGCCGCCGCCGGGCAAACCCGGCGTGACGGGGAGATCTTCGGATGAGCGTGACGATCGATAAAAAAGGATTCAACCGGGAGCTGAGGACCCTGGCCCTGCCCATCGCCCTGCAGCACCTGATGCTGGCGGCCGTGGCGGCGGCGGACGCGCTGATGCTGGGCCGCGTGGCGCAGGACCAGATGACCGCCGTGTCCCTGGCCACCCAGATCCAGTTCGTGCAGAACATGTTCCTCACCGCGGTCACCGGGGCCGGGGCCATCCTGGGCGCCCAGTACTGGGGCAAAAAGGACCGCGCCGCCCTGGAGGATATCTTCAGCCTCACGCTGCGCTGGTCCGGCATCATATGCCTGATGTTCTTCCTGGCGTGTGAGTTCGTGCCCGGCACCCTGATGCGCCTGTTCACCCACGATGAGGATCTGATAATCATCGGCGGCGGATACCTGAGGATCGCCGGCTGGAGCTATCTCATCACGGGCGTGTCCCAGTGCTGCCTGACCGTGATGAAGGTCACCGGACGGGTGCGGCCCGGGGCGGTGATCAGCACCCTGGCCGTGGTGCTCAACGTGCTTTTCAACGCGGTGTTCATCTTTGGTCTCCTGGGCGCGCCGGGGATGGACGCCCGGGGCGCGGCCCTGGCCACGGTGCTGGCCCGGGTGATCGAGCTGACGGCGTGCCTCGTCCTCACGGCCCGGCCGGGCTGGGTGAAGCCGGCGCTCTCAAGATTCTTCCGCCTGCCCCGGCAGCTGGCGCGGGACCTGATGCGCCAGTTCCTTCCCCTGCTGGGCGGCGCGCTGTGCTGGGGCGTGGGCTTCACCTCCTACACCGCGGTGATCGGGCACATGGGCACGGACCCGGCGGCGGCCAATTCCGTGGCGGCGGTGGTGCGGGACCTGATCTGCTGCGCCTGCCAGGGCGTGGGCATCGCCGCGGGGATCATGGTGGGCAACCAGCTGGGGGCCGGGAATCGGGAGATGGGAAAGGCCTACGGCATCCGGCTCAAGAACATCTCCTGGGTGATCGGCTTTATATCCACGTTCGTCGCCCTGGCCGTGACGCCCCTGGTGGTGCGGATGGTGATCCTGACCGACGCGGCACGGACGTATCTTACGGGCATGATGGTCATCATGGCGGTGTACATGATCGGCCGCAGCGTGAACACCGTCACCATCAACGGCGTGCTGGCCGGGGGCGGGGACA
Organism: uncultured Eubacteriales bacterium; assembly: GCA_902803675.1. Next base: position 223 of record CADCQZ010000011.1, on the reverse strand, counting down.
CGCTCTTTGACGTGTACAGCCTCATCGTGAGCATGTGGTGCGTCGCCGTCCCCCTGGCGTTCCTGGGGGCCTTCGTGTTCCACTGGCATCCCCTGGCGGTGTACGCCTGCACCTGCGTGGACGAGGTGGGCAAGATCCCCTGGGTGATGGCGCGCTTCCGCAAGTATAAATGGGTGCGGGACCTGACCCGCAGCGAGGAAGAGCTGCGGACATGACGGGGCAG
>CADCQZ010000010.1 GCA_902803675.1 uncultured Eubacteriales bacterium | reverse complement strand
TCTGACCTGCCCGGCGGAAGTGTGGCAGGTGATCTACGAGATGGCGCAGGACGTGGGACACCGCCTGCGCCGGCACGGCTGCGCGGCAAGAGGCGTGGAGATATCCGTCAGGGACAGCGCTCTGGGATGGTACCAGTGGCAGATGCCCCTGGCGGCGCATACCCAGAGCCCCTACGAGCTGGCCCAGATGGCCTATGCTCTGTTCAGGGAGCATTACCTGTGGCAGCTGCCGGTGCGCGCCCTCACCGTGACGGCTGTCCGTCTGACGGACGAGGATGCCCCCGCGCAGACGGATATGTTCCTCGACCACGTCCGCCGTGAAAAGCGCAGAGCCCTTGAGGACGCGGTGGACGCCCTGCGGGGCCGTTTCGGCGAAAGGTCCGTGGTGGCGGCCTCCCTTCTGGGGGAACTGCCCGTGGCCAGGGACCGCTGCGAGACCGTGCCCATGCCCGCGCCCATGTACCGGTGATCCTTTTCCGTTTCCACGGATGCGCGCCGCCCCCGGTCCCCGGCCGGGGGCCGTTTTAACGTGGACGCTTCCTGCCTTGCGTATTGCAAAACCGATCAAAAACTGATATACTTTAAAGCGGAACCTTTTGAGGAGGATGATCATATGGCACAGAAAAAAGAAGAACTCCCCATGAATGTTGACGTGGATCTTCAGAACGGCGGCACCATCACGTATGCCAACGAGGTGCTGGCCATCATCGCGGGTGTAGCGGCCAATGAGATCGATGGTATCGCCGGGATGAGCGTCAGCGGCGGGCTGAGCGATATTATCGGCAAGAACCGGAACGTGACCAAGGGCGTCAAGGTGGAGATCGGCGGCGAGGAAGCTTCCGTGGACCTGTACGTGATCGTGGAGTACGGCCAGCCCATCCAGAAGGTGAGCCACGATGTGCAGGAAAACGTCCGCAAGGCGGTGGAAAGCATGACGGGGCTGCATGTGGCGCGTGTGGACGTGCATGTGCAGGGCCTGAGCTTCGAGAAGGAAAAGAAAGCCGCGCAGTCCAGCCTGGAGGCGTCCCGCAATCTGGCCCTGGCGGAGCCCGAAAAGAAGGCCGAGCCGGCGAAGGAGCCCGCGCCTGTCCGGGAGGAAGCCCCGGCGCAGGAGGATAAGCCCGTTCAGGAAGCGGCGCCCGCGGAAGACGAGAGCGTCAAGGCCCCGGACGGTGATGAGAAGCCTGCCGAAGAGCCCGCGCCCGCGGAAGAAGCGGCTCCCGAGACGGATAAAAAGGCGAAGACCAAGATCCGCAGGAAAAAGATCTGACCCTGATCACAAGCCCCGGCAACGGGGAAAAGGAGGCCTGAAATGAAACTGAAGTGGATCCAGAGATTTATACTGTTTTTCGGCGGCGTTATCGTGTTCCTGATCGGCGCGGCGGGCATCCTGGTGCTCAGCGGTGTTCTGGATTTCACCATCCCGGACGCGCTGGAGGGGAATTATTATTCCTGGCAGAGGCTGGCTGTGTGCGGCTGCTGCCTGTATCTGATGCTCTACGCTCTGTATGTGTTCTTCTATCCCGGCAAGTATCACTACAGTGACAAGGACTTCATCGTGCAGAAGACCGAGGGCGGTGATCTGCTGATCTCCGTGAAGGCGATCGAGAGTCTGGTCCAGCAGTGTGTGGACCGTCATGAGGAGATCAAGGCGTCCAATCTTCGGGTGATCCCCAGCAAGAAGGACGGCGTCGTGGTCAAAATGAAGGCCACCATGCCCAGCAATATCAGCATCCCCCTGGCGGTGGCGAACCTGCAGAAGCAGATCAAGCAGTACGTGATGGCGTCTTCCGGCGTGGCGGTGAAGAACGTCATCGTCACCGTGGAAAAGACCAGCGGCGCGGTGGCGGTGTCCAACATCGACGAGACACTGGCGGAGACGAACGTGGAAAAGCCCGCCGAGGAGAAGACGGACGACAAGCCCGTGCATCAGCGCCTTTTTGAGAGGCATGACGCGCCCGAAGCGGCGCCCGAGACGGCTGAGCCCGCGCCCGCCCCTGATGAGGAAACCATGAAGGAGGAAAAGACCGATGAGTAACGATAAAAGCGCCCGGCCCCAGATCCTGACCCCCGGCACCTCGGCGTGCGCGCTGTTCGGCGGCCTTCTGGGCGTGCTGATCGCGGTCCTGCTTTTGACCATCGGCTTCTGGAAGACTTTGATGATCGCCGTCTTTTTCATGGTCGGCGCTTTCATCGGCGGTGTGGGCGACAAAAAGGCGTTCATCAGCGGCCAGGCGGAAAAGTACTTCCCCCAGAAGGAGCTGCATCCCTATAAGGCGGATGACGTGAGGATCAAAGCGGCACCGAAGGCCGAACCGGAAGAGGAGCCCGCCGAAGAGGAGGCCCCTGAGGAGGAGATCCTCAAGGAAAACGAAGCGGCGGATGAGGAAGCCGCGGAGGAAGAAAAGGATCCCGACGGGGAAAAGGCCGCGGCAGACGGCGAATAACGGCTGAAGCCGGAAACGAAAGGAACAAACTATGTCACGCAAGACAGCGCGGGCCGCGAGCCTTCAGCTGGCGTATGAAGCGCTTTACGACGGGCCCGGGGACGATGACACTCTTCTGGGCCTTTGTGAGTTCCCGGTGGACAACCAGGACGACCTTGACTACATCCGCTCCGTCCAGGAGGGCCTGAAGGCTCATGACGAGGAGATCGACCGCATCATCGCGGGCCATCTGAAGGGATGGACCCTGGACCGGCTGTCCAGAGTGACCCACGCGGCGCTGAGGATCGGCGTGTATGAACTGCTGTGGTGCCCCGACGTGCCGGAGAGCGTCGCTATCCGGGAGGCGGTGGAGCTGGTACAGCGTTTCGACGAGGAGAGCGAGGGCCATTTTGTCAACGGTGTGCTGCGCAGCGTGCTGACGGACAAGCACAATGGCGAGTGATCATGGGCCCCTGGTGCTGGGGCTGGATACGAGCTGCTACACGACATCTGCGGCTTTGGCGCAAAACGATGAGATCATCGGCTTTCAGCGTATGCTGCTGCCGGTGGCAATGGGCGAACGCGGTCTCCGGCAAAGTGAGGCCGTGTTTGCGCATTTAAGGCAGCTGCCGCAGGTGCTGGAAGCCCTCCCGGATATGGCTGGAAAGCTGAGCGCCGTATGCGTCAGCGTGTCCCCGCGGGACGGGGAGGATTCCTACATGCCGGTGTTCACCGCGGGGGCGTCCTTCGCCAGGGCCATCGGTAAAGCCGCGGGGATCCCGGTCCTTGAGACCACCCATCAGCGCGGGCATATACGGGCCGCTCTGTGGCGTTCCGGCCTGACGGGGGACAGTTTTCTTGCCGTTCACCTGTCCGGCGGCACCACGGAGGTCATGCTGATGCGCTCCGGCGCGATCACGACTCTCGGAGGGAGCCGGGATCTGCACGCGGGCCAGCTGGTGGACAGGATCGGCGTCATGCTGGGGCTTCCTTTCCCGGCAGGGCCGCACCTGGAGGCGCTGGCCCTCAGGGCCGGCGCGTCAAGGCAGCTGCTGCCCGTGTCCATGGAAGGGGGATACTGCCACCTGTCCGGTGCGGAGGCCGCGCTTAAAAGGCTGTACCGCGAAGGGCTCTCTCCGGAGACGGTCGCCCTGGAAGTATACAGCCTGCTGACACGGACGGTGATGCGCATGCTGGAGCACGCCCGGGAAGAGACGGGGGAGGATAAGGCCCTTCTGGCGGGCGGTGTGGCGTCCTCCGGGCTGTTCAGGCAGATGCTCACGGATCGCGTCGCTAAACGGCGCAGTCCTCTCAAACTGTATTTCGGCGAGCCCCGGCTGTCGTCGGACAACGCGTTCGGCGTGGCGCTGCTGGGAGCGGATATGATAAGGAGCGTGGAAAGATGAGCGCGGTCATCATGGAAGGCGCCCCGGTCAGGGACGCGCTGAGCATCACCCAGAAAGAGCGGGCCGAACGCCTGACGGCGCTGGGGCATACGCCCTGCCTGGCGGCCGTGCTGGCGGGGGACGATCCGGCCAGCCAGGTCTATGTGCGCAACAAAAAACGGGCCTGTGAGCGCCTGGGCATCAGGGCGCTGGAGCGCCGTCTGCCCGGGGATGTGACGCAGGAAGATCTGGAGAAGGAACTGGACGCCCTGGGGAAGGATCCCGAGGTGGACGGCATCCTTCTGCAGCTGCCCCTTCCCAGGCATCTTGACGCCCGCAGGGCTTTCCTGCACATCCCGCCCGACAAGGACGCGGACGGGCTGACGGCCGCTCAGGCGGGCACCCTGATCGCCGGCGGTGAGGGCGTGAGGCCCTGTACGCCCCGGGGGATCATAAAGATGCTGGACTTTTACGGCGTGCCGCTCAAGGGAAAGAACGCTGTGGTGATCGGCCGCAGCGCTATCGTGGGCAAGCCCATGGCGATGATGCTCCTGGAGCGCGACTGTACCGTGACTGTCTGCCATTCCAGGACGAGGGACCTGAAAAAAATGACCCTGGAAGCCGAGATCCTGGTGGCCGCGGTGGGGAAGCCCCGTTTCGTCACGGAAGACATGGTCGCTCCCGGCACCGCGGTGGTGGATGTGGGCATCAACCGCACACCGGACGGGCTGATGGGGGATGTGGACTTTGCTTCTGTCGCCCCAAAGGCGTCCTTTATCACGCCGGTCCCCGGCGGCGTGGGGCTTTTGACCGTGGCCATGCTGATGGAAAACTGCCTGGACCTGGCGGAAAGGAAGCTGGGCTGAAGTGGCCTGGACTTTTACAGTCAGTGATCTCAATGAGTACGTGGCCCGTTCCCTGGCCTCAGACCCGATGCTCAGGGACATCCGGGTGACGGGTGAGATCAGCAACTTCAAGGCCCACTCCAGCGGGCACTGGTACTTCGACCTGAAGGACGAGCGCGGCAGGATGAGCTGCGTCATGTACCGGCAGAACCACCTGCGTCTGGCGGCCCCCGCGGAAGGGGAACGGGTGATCCTTTCCGGGGCACCGGGCCTTTATGCCGTGACGGGCCGGTATCAGTTCTACGCCCAGGGGATGGAAAAGGACGGGCAGGGAGAACTGTATAAAAAGTACCTGCTCCTGAAAGAGCAGCTCCTGAAGGAAGGCTGCTTCGACGCGGCCCGCAAGAAGCCTCTGCCGCTGTTCCCGCGTGTGGTGGGGGTGGTCACGAGCCGTACCGGCGCCGTGATCCACGATATCATGAGCGTATCTCACCGCCGTGATCCGTCGCTGCAGCTGGTGCTGCGCCCGGCCAAAGTACAGGGCGAAGGCGCCGCCGAGGATATCGCCGCGGGCATAGAGGAGATCGTGCGCGCAGCGAAGCCGGACGTGGTGATCATCGGCCGGGGAGGCGGCTCCATGGAGGACCTTTGGGCTTTCAATGAGGCCGTGGTGGTGCGTGCGATCGCGGCCTGTCCGGTGCCGGTGGTGTCCGCCGTGGGCCACGAGGTGGATGTGACACTGTCGGATCTTGCGGCGGACGTGCGCGCCGCGACACCCTCCGCGGCGGCGGAACTGGTAGCGGCGGACCGGGACGTTCTCTGCCGCCAGGTCGATAAGCGCGCTGACGCGGTCACGACGGGCATGAGCCGGTATCTGCTGCTCAAGCGCGGGCAGGTGGCGGAACAGGAAAAACGTCTCGCGCGCGGCCGGCCGGACGTGCGCCTGGCCGAGATGAAAGGGCGGATCGCGGAGGCCCGCAGGAGCCTGACCATGGGCGTGAAGGCTTTGACGGCCCTCAAAAAGGAGCAGGTGTCCGCGCATATCAGGCGTTTGGAGGCCCTCGGGCCGCGCCAGGCCCTGGACAGGGGCTACGCGCTGGCCCTGTCGGGCGGCAGGCCGGCCCTGAAGATCGGGGACCTTAAGGACAGGGCCCTGCTGCTGATGAAGGACGGATACGCGGAAGCGCTGATCCTTGAAAGAAAGGAAGGAGATCCTTTTGAGCGCTATGGCATCTGGCGGGATGAGCTTCGAGGAGAAGCTGAACGCCCTTGAAAAACTGGCGGATGAGATGACGACGGGCGAGATGCCCCTGGACAGGGCTCTGGACGCGTATGAGAAGGGCATGGCTCTGGCGAAGGACCTGAACGCGCAGCTCAATGAAGCCGAGAAGCGCATCCTGGAGGTCTCCGGCGGGAAGCTCACGCCCATGGAGGTCGAAGAAGATGGCTGATCTGCTTGCCCCGTACAAGGTGATGGTGGAGGAAGCTCTGGAAGAGCATCCCTTCAAAGGCCCGGCTCCCCTGGTGGAGGCCATGCGCTATTCCCTTCTGGGCGGCGGGAAACGCCTGCGGGGCGTGCTCACGCTTCTGTTCGCGCAGGCGGTGGGCGGGAAGGCCGCTGACGCCCTGCCCCTGGCCAAGGCTCTGGAGATGGTCCACGCCTATTCCCTGATCCACGATGATCTGCCGGCCATGGACAACGACAGCATGCGCCGCGGCAAGCCTTCCTGCCACATCGCCTTCGGCGAGGCCCGGGCGATCCTGGCAGGGGACGCTCTCCTCACGGAGGCCTTTGCCTGCCTGAATGAACTGAAGGACCCGGCCCGGGGCGATATGGCCGC
>CADCQZ010000009.1 GCA_902803675.1 uncultured Eubacteriales bacterium | reverse complement strand
TTCTTCACTTCCTTCGGCCAGACGGTCACGGACGCTTTCCGGGGCGTGTGCCACTATTTCGACAGGATCGAGCGGCCGGAGCAGCTTCTGACCGCCGCCCTGCACGCCATGCGGGTGCTGACGGATCCCGCGGATACCGGCGCGGTATGCCTGGCCATGCCCCAGGACGTGGAAGGGGAAGCCTATGATTATCCCGTGAGCTTCCTGCGCAAGCGGGTGTGGCACCTGGACCGGCGGGCCCCCACCGAAAACCAGACCGAACGGGCGGCGCGGATCCTCAAAAACGCCCGCCATCCCCTGGTGATCGCCGGCGGCGGCGTGCGTTATTCCTACGCCCACGACGCCCTGAAGGAATTCTGCGAAAAGACCGGGATCCCCTTCAGCGAGACCCAGGCGGGCAAGAGCGTGCTGCCCTGGGATCATCCCCTGAACCTGGGCGGCATCGGCGTGACCGGCGGCCGCGCGGCCAATGTGATCGCCCGGGACGCGGACGTGATCCTGGCGGTGGGCACGCGGCTGAGCGACTTCACCACCTCCTCCAAATGGCTGTTCAGGGAGGACGCGAAGTTCATCACCCTGAACATCTGCCCCTTCGATACCGTGAAAATGGACGCGGAGCCGATGCTGTGCGACGCCCGGGAGGGCCTGAAAGCCCTGACGAAGGCCCTGGACGGATATCACGCCGGGGACGCGGAAAGGATCCGGGAGGAGATCAGGGCCTGGAACGAAACGGTGGACGCCTGGTACGGCGCGAAAGACCCCCGGGGCCTCATGCAGACCCGCGCGCTGGGTATCATCAACGAATTCATGAAGCCCGGGGACATCGCCCTGGGCAGCGCCGGCAGCCTGCCGGGAGACATGCAGCGGCTCTTCCGCCCCACCGGGAGGGACCTGTACCACATGGAGTACGGCTTTTCCAACATGGGCTATGAGACCAACGGCGCCCTGGGCGTGAAGCTGGCCTGCCCGGACAGGGAGGTGTATACCTTCTTCGGTGACGGCACCTACCTGATGGCGCACTCGGAGCTGGTGACCTGCGTGCAGGAGCACCTGAGGGTCCACTTCTGCCTGTTCGACAACTCCGGATGGGGCTGCATCGAAAACCTGCAGAACAACCAGGGGTGCGATACTTTCGGGACGGAATTCCGCTTCCGCGATCCTGCCACCGGGGAACTGGACGGCCCGCCCATCCCCCTGGATTTTGCCAAAAACGCGGAAGGCTACGGCCTGAAGACCTACACGATCCGCACGGAAGAGGAGCTGAAGGCGGCCCTTGAGGATGCCCTCACCCAGGATAAGCCGGTGCTCTACGACATCAAGGTGGTCCCCGGGTCCATGACCCCGGGATATGAGAGCTGGTGGCGGGTGGGCGTCGCGGAAGTGTCCGAACAGCCCCGGGTACAGGAAGCGTATGCTTCACTGTGCGAGCATGTGAAAGAGACCAGAAAATTCTGACAGGAGGATATCGAAAAATGCTGGATCCCAAAAAAGTGAGCCTGGGCATCGCCCCCATCGGATGGACCAATGACGATATGCCCGACCTGGGCGGCGAGAACACCTTCGAGCAGTGCGTGAGCGAGATGGCGCTGGCGGGCTTTACCGGCAGCGAGATCGGCAACAAGTACCCGCAGGACGTGAACGTGCTCAAGCACAAGCTGGACGTGCGCGGCATGCGCATCTGCAACGCCTGGTTCTCCACCCTGTTCACCTCCCAGCCCTACGAGGTGACCATCCGCAATTTCATCGCGCACCGGGACCGCCTGCACGCCCTGGGCGCCAAGGTGATCGGCGCCAGCGAGCAGGGAGATTCCATCCAGGGCAAGGATATGAACATCTTCGGCGACGGGAAACCCGTCTGGACCGACGAGCAGTGGGCGCTGATCGCCAAAGGCTACAATGAACTGGGCGACCTGGCGAAGGAAAAGGGCATGACGCTGACCATGCACCATCACATGGGCACCGGCGTGCAGACCGTGGAAGAGATCGACCGCTTCATGGAGATGGTGGACCCGGAAAAGGTGTTCCTGCTGTTCGACTCCGGCCACCTGACCTTCGCCGGCGTGGATCCCATGCCCGTGCTCAAAAAATACATCCACCGCATCCGCCACATCCACCTGAAGGACTGCCGGCTGGCCGTCCGGGATCAGGCGAGGAAGGAAGGCTGGAGCTTCCTGACCGCGGTGCGCAACGGCGTGTTCACCGTGCCCGGAGACGGGGATGTGGATTTCGCCCCGATCTTCGACGAGATCGAAAAGAGCGGCTACGAAGGCTGGGTCGTGGTGGAAGCCGAGCAGGATCCCGCCAAGGCGAACCCCTTCGAAGTCGCTAAAATGGCCCGGCAGTACATCCGGGAAAAGACGGGCCTGTGATCAGCCCGTCACGGGAACGACCTTCACCGTGCGGATGCCGAAGGGCCTGAAGACCAGGGGGCATTCCGTCACGATCTGATCCGATACCGGCACCGGATCGGACTCATCCATTTCGCAGGAAAAGACCCGCGCCGGCCCCGGCAGCCGGAGAACGGCGCGGCATCCGGTGCCCCGGTATTCCCACAGGCGGAGGATGACGCCGTCCCCGTTCCGGGAAGGCATGACCGTCTCGATCACGGCGCCCTCCGCGCTGTACCCGCTCCCCGTCCTCCCTTTTCCGGGCAGGATGAGGAGCGGTTTTTCATAGGTATACGAGCGCGCGACGGCGCCGCTTGAGACGAAGGGCACTCCGCAGACGGTGAGCGCGTAGGAAAAATGATGCTTCCCCCGGTCGCAGGTATCATCCGGCACGCAGGGAGCGCGCAGCAGCGACAGGGCCATATCGCCTTCGGCGCAGCTGATGCCCCAGACGGAGCGGCTGTGAAGGATGATGCCCCGGGCGGCCTCGAACAGGGCGGAATACTTCTGCTGGCACACCTCGTACCGGTCCCGGGCCAGGGGCCCGGCGCGGTGGGCGGGCCTGAAAACATGACAGAACTGCATGCCGTGGACCGCCTGATCGCATTTCAGGCCGGTCTCGAAGTGCGCTTTCAGGAGCTTGTGCCTCTCCCGCCAGTCGATATCCGTTTCGAACTCGATCCGGTCGGAACCGGCCCGCAGGCGGATCAGCTGTGTTGAGGGGCTCTGCCCGATCCGCCTTTCGATCACGGCGGTGAACTCTCCCGTCCCCCCGCCGCGGATCTGTATGGAAAGCGTCGCCACCGCGTCGAGCCGGTCCAGGGTATAGTCCCTGGACAGCTCCCAGGCGTCGTACACGGGCTCCACATTGCCGTAGAGGCGCAGGTCGTTCATGCGCATCCCTTTTTCCTGCAGGGGCAGCCCCAGGCGCAGGTCCGTGAGAGAAGAGACGGTCCCGTCCGCCTCCAGGTCAAAGGAGAGGATGCCGTTGTCCACGTGCCAGGCATCCCCTTTGGGCCGCTTTTCAACGCGCACGGTGCCCGGAGCCGGCTGAAGATCCTCCGCCCGGAACGCTCTCGACCCGCAGGAAGGCACATCCAGATAACCGGCAGAGCCGTCCGGAAGATCGATCCACTCCCGGCGGTCGAAGGAAAGGGTGTTCACCGCGGTATACCATCCGGGGGCCTCCCCGGCCGGTGTGATGCCGCAGCTTTCCTCGGCCAAAAGGGGGATCATCTCCCGGAGCCGGGCGGCCTCCCCTTCCAGGCAGCGGACCGCCTCCCGATGCACGTCCCGGATGCCCACGCCGGCGGCGACATCGTGGAACTGGTGGACGAGCAGGGCCTTCCATGCGTGCTCAAGCGCGGGCCTTGCCTCCGCCGCCGCCGCGGGGGAACAGGAGGCCAGAAGGAATTCCGTGTCATGGAGGGCCTGCTCCAATGCCCGCAGGGCAGCCTTGGTGCTCCGCTGGACGGTATAGGTGCCCCGATGCCAGGGAAGATAGAGCTCCCCGTGCCAGATATTCTTTTTCGCGCTCTCCTCCGTGAGCTCAAAGTGCTCCGGCAGAGCGTGCCACTCCGTCCGCGGCAGCCCTTCCAGGTCCTTTTCGCGGCGGAGATACTCTATTTCGTCCCGCGTGGCGCCGCCGCCCCCGTCCCCGAAGCCGAAGGGATACAGGAGGCAGGAGATATCCTCCGCCTGGGAGCGGTGCTTCTCCCACCGGTCCAGCAGGCTGTCCGGATCGGTGCGGGCATTGTTCTTGAAGAAGGAGACCGCCTGCACTCTGGAGCCATCGGGGCCCTCCCAGATAAAATCCTGCCAGGGGAAACGGAAGCTCTCCGGATCCGCCCGCAAGAGCTTCTGCGTGGCGAAATACGGGATATCAAAGGCCCGGAGCAGCTGGGGCAGACAGGGGGAGAACCCGAAGGTGTCCGGCTGCCAGGCCACGCGGCTCTCCACGCCGAAATGCTCCCGGAACCATTCCTTTCCCCACCGGAGCTGGCGGATGAGGCTCTCGCCGTCCGGGATATTGGTGTCGCACTCCGCGTAGAAAGCGCCCTCCGGCAGGATCTGCCCGGCGCGGACGCGCTCCGCGACACGGCCGAACAGGATCGGGTCCCGCTCCCGCAGCATCTCCAGGAGCGCGGGCTCGCAGGCCAGGAAACGGTATTCCGGGTACCGGTCCATCAGGGACATCTGGGTCGAAAACGTGCGGATGACCTTGTGCCCCGTCTCCTCCATGGGCCAGAGCCATGCCAGATCGATATGGGACTGGCCGATGACGTGCATCACCGGCGCGGTGGAGCCGTTGCGGCATTGAAGAGCCGGGCGCAGCGCTTCCCTGGCGCGGCGGAAGGAAGCGGAGCGTTCCCCGGGCGGGAGCTCGAAGTCCGCGGTGTGGATGTACTTGAGCAGCGCCTGCCGGATCTTTTCCCGGCGCAGGCTCGTTTCCGGGAGCCGGCGCCACAGACGGATCAGGGTGTCCGCGTCCATATAGAGCTGGTAGGCGTCCTCATTCCATAGGCAGATGCGGCTCTCCCCCACCGTGCACTGGGGCCCGGTGACCGGGGGCAGCGCTTCGCGCTCCGGAGGGCAGGGGCCCAGGGACTCCAGCCGCGGGCCGTTGCCGGCATAGCTCTCCACCAGCAGAGTGAAACGGCGGGCGGCCGGGGAAAGCGGGACATACGGATGCTCCCGGTCCACGGCGCCTGTGGGGATCCCGTCCAGATACACCGTCTGCTCTCCGCCCAGACCGCTCACGAAAACGACTTCCTCCCCCGAAAGGCCCTCCGGGAGCGTCACTTCGGCCCGGAACCAGTGATACTCCCGGTATCCTCCCCAGCGGTCGCCGGGACGGACCGGGACAAAAGGAAGCTTTTCGGCCTCCCGGGGAGAAAGACTGCCGCCGGCGGCACAGGACGAAAACTCCACCAAAATGAGCGGCGTCATGATCTGGTTTTTCAGTTCGGCCTGCCACGCCTCCAGCCGCTGATCAAACTGACGGTTTTCCGGCATGATGGATCCCTCCAAAGGATGTTCTGGTCAAGCCTATTGTACGTCTTTTTTCCGTTTTGTAAAGGATACAGGCTTAAAAACGATTGCACGAAAGTTCATTATCTGGTATAATAACCGCCGACAGAAACATTATTTCAGGATCCCGATCCGCTGGATGAAGCGGATACAGATCATACTACTGAGGAGGTATCGCTTATGAAGACCCGCAAGATCCTATCCCTGCTGCTGGCGGCCGTGATGCTCATGTCGCTGGCTTCCTTCGCGTCCGCGGAAGCGGCGTACACCCAGTCGCCCTATCTGGACGGCCAGGATCTCCCCGCCGTGGCGGACAGGCTGCCCGCGGCGGATGACATCATGGTGGAGGACCTGAAGGATGT
>CADCQZ010000008.1 GCA_902803675.1 uncultured Eubacteriales bacterium | reverse complement strand
TGCCCGTGGACGGCATCGACACCGTGAGCGGCGCCACCATCTCCAGCAAGGCCGTGATCGAGGCCGTGAACAGCTTCGCCCCGGCTGAGCCCGCTCCCGCCGAGGAGCCGGCTCCCGCCGAAGAGCCCGCCGCCGCGGAAGCGGAAACAAAGACGGTCACCGCCAAGGGCGTCATGGGCAGCTTTGATGTGACCGTCACCCTGACCGGCGACGGCATCGTTGAAAAAGTCACCCTGGGCGAAAGCGACTCGAAGGATGATAATTATTTCCTTACTTATATCAATAACGATGGATTCCTGGGCCAGTTCGCCGGAAAGACGCTGCCTGTTACCGACATCGACATGATCAGCGGCGCCACCGTGAGCTGCCAGGCCGTCATCGATGCCGTGAACAGCATCGCTGCCGCCGAGGAGCCCGCTCCTGCCGAAGAGCCGGCGAAGGACGAGATCAAGGGCGGCACCGTGAAGGCCAAGGGCCTGACCGGTTCCTTCGATGTGACCGTCACCCTGAACGGTGACGGCACGATCGCTTCCGTCACCCTGGGAGCGAGCGATTCCAAAGATGACAGTTACTTCCTCAGCACCGTGAACACTGACGCCTTCCTGGGCCAGTTCACCGGCAAGGCTCTGCCCGTGGACGGCATCGACACCGTGAGCGGCGCCACCATCTCCAGCAAGGCCGTCATAGAAGCCGTGAACAGCTTCGCGCAGGGTGAGTGATGACGAAGATCAAGCTGAGAGATCTGCTGATCCCGGCACTGATCATCCTGACAGCCCTGGGGCTCATCTTTATCCCGCGCCTCCTCCCGCCGGAAACGCGGCCCGGCAGCGGGATGAAGATCCTGGTGATGGTCAACGGAACGGAGTATACCCGTCAGGACCTTCGCCCCGGGGAAACGCTCGAGATCAGGCAGGACAACGGATGCCTGAATGTGGTACACATGACGGAGAACGGCTTCTATATGGAGCACGCCAACTGCCGGAACCAGGACTGTGTACAGCAGGGCGAAGTGACCAAAGACAATTATACGAAGCGCATCCTGGGCAACGAGATCATCTGTCTCCCCAACCGAGTCGAAGTGGTGCTCTTATTTGACGAAGGAACCATGGCGCCGGACATGCCGGACGCATCATTACATGTAAAGGTGGGATCGATTTGAAAGTAACATTCCATGGCGGTGTCCATCCCGCGCACAGCAGCAAGAACCCGACCAAGGCCGAGCCGGTGAGAACTTATGTATCCGACACGGTCAAGATCCTCATGAACATGAACATCGGCGCTCCGGCGACTCCCGTCGTGAAAAAAGGTGATACGGTCAAGATGGGCCAGGTCATCGGTGAAGCCAATGGGTTCATGAGCGTGCCCGTCCATGCCAGCGTATCCGGCACGGTGCTGAGCGTGGAGCCCATCACCTATACCGGCGGCATGCCCGCGACCTGTGTGACGATCCAGAACGACTTCCAGGACGACTGGGTGGAACTCGAGCCCCTGGGGAACGTGGAGACCGTGGACCCGAAGCTCGTCATCCCGGCCATCCAGAAAGCCGGCATCTGCGGCATGGGCGGCGCGTGCTTCCCCACCCATGTGAAGCTGAGCCTGAAGCCCGATCAGAAATGTGACGCCATCATCGTCAACGGCGCGGAGTGTGAGACCCATCTGACCGCCGACCACCGCCTGATGCTGGAGAACAGCGTCAGGATCGTGGACGGCCTCAGGGCTGTCATGCGGGCGCTGAATGTGGAAAAGGGCGTGATCGCCATCGAGGACAACAAGCCCGATGCCATCGAAGCCATGACCGCCGCCTGCAGCGGCAGGACGGGCGTACGGGTCCAGCCCCTGAAGACCAAGTACCCCCAGGGCGGTGAAAAACAGCTGATCGACGCGGTGCTCAAGCGCCAGGTGCCTTCCGGCGGGCTGCCCATCGCCGTGGGCGCCATCGTGCTGAACGTGGGGACCTGCGCCGCCATCGCCGATGCCATCGTGGACGGCAAGCCGCTGGTGGAGCGCATCACCACCGTGACCGGCTGCGTGCGCAAGCCCTCCAACCTGCGGATGAGGATCGGCACCATCGTGGAGGACGCCATCGGCGAGTGCGGAGGTTTCTCCGAGGAACCCGGCAAGATCATCTTCGGCGGGGCCATGACGGGCATGTGCCTGCCGAACATCACCGTGCCCACCGCCAAGGCGACCAACGGCATCGTGGTATTCAACAAGGCCGACGCGGCCAGCGTCGAGGAAGGGCCCTGCATCCGCTGCGGGAAATGTGTATCCGTCTGCCCCATCGGCCTGAACCCCTACCTGATCAAAGCGGCCGCCGACAAAGGCGATATGGCCCGTGCCAAAGCCCTCAACGTGATGGACTGCATCCTGTGCGGCAGCTGCTCCTTCGAGTGTCCCTCCCGGCGCTGGCTCACCGCGTCGTTCAAGATGGCTAAGACGAAGATCGCCGCAGAAGCTAAGAAACAGAAGGAGGCCAACAAATGAGCTTGATCTTATCATCCGCCCCGCATGCCCGTACCAGCCGCAGTACCACGCGGCTCATGGGGAATGTGATCATCGCCCTTCTGCCCTGCGCGGCCGCCGGCATCTACTATTTCGGCTGGCGCGCGGCGATCGTGCTCGCAGTTTCCACCGCGGCCGCCGTACTGGCGGAGTTCATCTGGCAGAAATGCTCCCGTAAACCCCTGACCATCAGCGACTGTTCCGCCGCGGTGACGGGCCTGCTGATCGGCATGGTGCTCTCCCCCACGTCTCCCTGGTGGACGGCGATGATCGCGAGCTTTTTCGCCATCCTGGTGGTCAAGCAGCTCTTCGGCGGCATCGGCGACAATTTCCTGAACCCCGCCCTGACCGCCCGCGCCGTGCTGCTGGCCTCCTGGCCCGCTCACATGACCTCCTTCCCCGCTGTGGGCTTCAAAGCCGACGCGGTCTCCTCCGCCACCCCTCTCGCCACCGGCGCGGCCCTTAAGGATCTTCTTCTGGGCAATGTCAACGGCACCATCGGCGAGACCTGCAAGATCGCGATCCTGATCGGCTTTATCTATCTGCTGGTGACCCGCACCATCAGCTGGCGGATCACGGTGAGCACACTGGTATCGTTCTTCGTCACGGCCTGGCTGCTCAAGGGCAGCCCCGCGGACGCCCTCACGAGCCTGCTGTCCGGCGGCATCCTGTTCGGCGCCGTGTACATGGCCACCGACTACGCCACGAGCCCCATGCTCTCATCCGCGCAGCTCGTATACGGCGCGGGCATCGGTGTGATCACGATGATTATCCGTCAGTTCGGTTCCTACCCGGAAGGCGTGACCTACGCCATCCTGCTCATGAACATCGCCGCGCCTCTTCTTGACCGGTACATGCCGCACAAGATCTATGGCGTGAACAGCAAAAAGAAGGAGGTCACCGCGAAATGAGCAACGACAACAAGCGGTCCCTGTCCCAGGTGTTCGTCAACGGGATCGTCAACGAGAACCCGACCTTCCGGCTGGTCCTGGGCACCTGCCCCACCCTGGCGGTCACCACCAGCGCCATCAACGGCTTCGGCATGGGTGTTTCGGTCATCTTCGTTCTCCTGTGCTCCAACATCGTCGTTTCCCTGCTGAGGAAAGTGATCCCCAACCAGGTGCGCATCCCCGCTTTCATCGTGGTCATCGCCACCTTCGTGACGATGCTGAAGCTGATCCTGCAGGCCTATATCCCGTCGCTGTATGATTCCCTGGGCCTGTTCCTGCCTCTCATCGTGGTCAACTGCATCATCCTGGCCCGCGCCGAAGCTTTCGCCAGCAAGAATCCTGTGCTCGACTCCGCCGTGGACGGCCTGGGCATGGGCATCGGCTTTACTCTCGCCCTGACCCTGATCGGCTGCGTGCGCGAGCTGATCGGCAACGGCTCGCTCTTCGGCATCAACATCCTGGGCGCCCATTATGAGCCCATGCTGATCCTGGTGCTGGCCTCCGGCGGCTTCCTGACCTACGGCATCCTCCTGGGCATCATCAACGCGATCTCCAATCATCGCGCCAACAAGGGGGCGAATTAAATGACGATGAATGTGTTCCTGTTCTTTATCAGCTGCGTACTGACGAATAACTTTATCTTTTCCCGCTTCCTCGGGTGCTGCCCCTTCCTGGGCGTGTCCGGCAAGATCGACACCGCCGCCAGCATGGGCCTCGCGGTGACCTTCGTCATGTCCATCGCCTCCCTGGTGTGCTACATGGTCTATCACTGGCTGCTGGTGCCCCTGGGGATCGCCTTCATGGATACCATCGCCTTCATCCTGGTCATCGCGGCCCTGGTGCAGCTGGTGGAAATGTTCCTGAAGAAAGCTTCCCCCGCGCTGTACAGTGCCCTGGGCATCTATCTGCCCCTGATCACCACCAACTGCGCCGTGCTGGGCGTGGCCACCCTGAACATCAACCAGGGCTACTCCCTGCTGCAGAGCGTGCTCAACGGAACTTTCAGCGCTCTGGGCTTCACCCTGGCGATCGTGCTGATGGCCGGTGTGCGCGAACGGCTGGAGACGAGCAAGATCCCCGCCTGCATGAAAGGCTTCCCCCTCACCCTGGTATCCGCCGGACTGATGGCGATCGCTTTCATGGGCTTCAACGGAATTGTGTAAGGAGTGACGATCATGACCATTTTATACGCAGGCCTGATCCTGGGCGCCCTGGGGCTGGTTTTCGGCGGTGCTCTGAGCTTCGCCAGCAAAAAGTTTTATGTCGAAACGGATGAAAGGATCGATCTGGTGAAGGAATGCACCGGCGGCGCCAACTGCGGCGCCTGCGGGTTCGCCGGATGCGAAGCCTTCGCCAAAGCCGTCGTGGAAGGAAAAGCCAAAGTGAACGGCTGCGCTCCCGCCGGCGCGGAAGGCGCCAAGAAGATCGCCGCCATCATGGGCGTCGAGGAAGAGAGCAGCGGTGAAAAAATGGTGGCCCGCGTCCTCTGCCAGGGCGTGACGGGCGTGGCCAAGGATACCTATGTCTATGACGGATACCGCAGCTGCGTCGTCGCGGCGGATATCGCCGGCGGCCCCAAGGACTGCCGCTTCGCCTGCATCGGCCTGGGCGACTGCCAGGATGTGTGCGCGTTCGACGCCATCACCCTGTCGGACGGTATCGCCCACATCAACGAGAACAAGTGCGTCGCCTGCGGCGCCTGCGTACAGGCCTGCCCGAGGGGCGTGATCAGGCTGCTGCCCATGTCCCAGACCACGATCGTCCGGTGCCGCAACAGCGATACCGCACGCAAGGCCAGGGAAGTGTGCTCCAACGCCTGCATCGGCTGCGGCCGCTGCAAGAAAGAGTGCCAGTACGACGCCATCATCGTGGAAAACGGATTTGCCCGGATCGACTATACCAAGTGCACCCGCTGCGGCGCCTGCGCGCAGGTCTGCCCCTGCCACTGCATCACCCTTAACGCCTGATGAACGTCTGCGCCGTCATCTCGGAATACAATCCCTTCCATTCGGGGCATCGGTATCACCTTGAGAAAGCCCGGGAAACGGCGCATGCCGACGTGATCCTCGCCCTCATGAGCGGGTATTATACCCAGCGGGGAGAAGCGGCGCTGCTGTCCCCTCATCACAGAGCCCGGATGGCGCTGCTCGGCGGTGCGGACCTGGTCATCTCCCTCCCCTATACCCACACGGTACGGGAAGCGGAAGTCTATGCCCGCCTGGCTGTCCTGACGCTGAACAGGCTCGGATTCGTCGATACCCTGTGCTTCGGCACGGAAGAGGACGATCTGGAAAAGCTCAAAGACACAGCCTCCTTCATGGAAGACCGGAAGGAGGCTTTTGAGTGTCTGATCAGACACGAGATCACCGGGGGCAAGATGAGCTATCCCGCCGCGGTGGAAGCCGCTCTGAAAAAGGCCGGGCAGTACGCGCCCGGCAGGGACAGGCCCAACAGCCTCCTGGCCCTTGCCTATCTGCGGGCCCTGAAGGCCACCGGCTCCGGGATCGAACCGGCAGCTGTCAGGCGGATCGGCCCGTACCACGGGGATCTGCCGTCGCAAGGGTATCCCTCCGCGGGCGCTCTCCGGGCGGCCTTTTACCGGGGCGACTGGGCTCTTTTGAAAGCGGGCATGCCCGAGACAGCTTACGGGATCCTCCGGGAACAGGCCCTGAACGGCGGTATCATCGACCGGGGGAAAGCCGATCAGGCCGTTATCACCCGCCTGCGCATGATGGATCCCGAGCAGCTCAGGGCCTGCAGCGACGTCCGGGAGGGAATGGAGAACCGCCTGAAAAAAGCCGCGGATACCTGCTGCACGGCATCCGCCGTCGTGGATATGTGCCGCGGTCCCCACTATACCCGGGCCCGCGTGAGCCGGGTGATCTGCCACTGCCTTCTGGGCACACCGCTCCCGATGCCGGACGCGCCTCAGTTCGTGCGGCTGTGGGGATTCACACAGGCGGCGAGGCCCCTGATCGGCAGGCTCCGGGAAGCCATTCCCTGTTATGACAGCTTCATGAAACTGGAGAATGAAGCAAAAGAGGAATACAACGCCGCGAAAATGTGGTATAATCTTTCAGGCATGCCGGCGGCTGCGCCCTATCACGAGCGCGTGATCACGCTGTGAATGCCCCAATCCTGAACCACGAGGACGCCTGTGAACAAATTGACTATCCGGTCGGTGTCCCTGTTCCTGACCCTCATGATCTGCCTGATGATGATCCCGTCGGTCACAGAGGCGGAAGAGGGCGGCTATGACCCCGATCATCCCGAATATCTCGAAAACAGTGATCTGAGCTGCAGCTCCGCTATTCTGATCGAATACGAGAGCGGCAGGGTGCTGTACGAAAAAAACGCCGATACCCGGTGCTATCCCGCCTCCACCACCAAAATGCTGACGGTGTTCCTGGCCCTGCTCATGGGTGACCCCGAGCAGAGCTGCTATGTGTCGAACGAAGCGATGATGATCCCGGATGACTCCTCCCGGATCGGGCTCGTGCCCGGCGAGGTGGTCACGCTCAAGGATCTGGAATACGCCACCATGGTGGTATCCGGCAACGACGGCGCCAATGTGATCGCCGAGAATATCGCCGGTTCGATCCCGGGATTCGTGGATCTGATGAACCGGGCGGCATCCGCTTTCGGGTGCACCGGCACCCATTTCAGCAACCCGCACGGCTATCACGACGAGGATCACTACTCCACCGCCAGGGACATGGCGGTCATCGCGCGCACCGCCATGCAGAACAGCACCTTCCGGCTGATCGCGAACACGAAAAGCTATACGATGCCGGCGGACAACACTTCCGGTGAACGAAACCTGAACAACACGAACCGGCTCATCAACCGTTCCGAGGCTCACGAGAGCTCATTTTACTCCTACGCCAACGGCATCAAGACCGGTCAGCACTCCGCGGCGGGATACTGTCTGGCGGCATCCGCTGTCAAAAACGGTGTGCACCTGATCTCCGTCGTGTTCAACGCCAGCTCCGACGCCAACCGGTACAGGGACACGATACGGCTGTTCGAGTACGGATTCACCCAGTTCCTGAGCACCAGTATCCTGGAGATCTACGAGATGAATCCCCGCGTGGTGGATATATCCGGGTTTGACCTGAATGATCCCCAGCTGGGCAAACTGGAGCTGGCCCTGCAGCGCACGGATACCACCGTGCCGGACCTGGTGGTGACCACCAGCCAGGACGTGCAGTACTGGGTACAGAATTTCAACGTACTGACCTATACCGAGTATACCCGTTCCTTCCGCGCCCCGGTGAACGCGGGTGAGATCATGGGGACACTGACCTATTATCCGGAGAACAGCAGCCCGGTGGTATACGACCTGGTGGCCACCAGGAGCGTAGCTGCCCGCGAGTCCCTGGCCCCCACCCTTGAAGAGATCATCGCCCAGGCGAACGCGGACCCCAATCCCTTCCCCCGCTTCACATTCGAGCTGTTCCTGAAGTTCATCGTCCTGCCCCTGATCGTCCTGTATGCCGCCATCCGGCTGATCAGGATGGTCAGGCGCAATCACCGCAAGACTGTCCGCATGAAAACGATCAATCCCCGCGAACGGTACTACCAGTAAAGGAAAGGCGGAGAAAAATGCTTCAATTCGAGTCCGATTATATGGAAGGCGCGCATCCCAAACTGCTGGAAGCGCTCATCAGGGTCAACACGGAAAAAACGACGGGCTACGGCCAGGACGATCACTGCTTCCGGGCGGAAAAGAAGATCCTGGACGCCTGCGGTTGCCCCGAGGGACGGGTGTTTTTCCTGATCGGCGGCACACAGGCCAATTCGACGGTCATCGACAGTCTCCTGATGCCCTATGAAGGGGTATTCGCCGCCGACACCGGCCACATCAATACCCATGAGGCCGGCGCGGTGGAAATGAACGGGCACAAAGTGCTCACTATCCCCCACCGTGACGGTAAGATCACACCCGAAAACCTCAGGGCCGCCATCGACATGTACCTGAACGACACCAGCCGGGACCATATCGTCAAACCGGGCATGGTCTATCTGTCCCATCCTTCCGAATTCGGCACACTATACTCCCTGGATGAGCTCACGGCCATCAGCGCGCTGTGCCGGGACAACGGGTTGAAACTGTATCTGGACGGCGCCAGGCTCGCCTATGCCCTGGCCTCCCCGAAAAGCGACGTGGGGCTCAAAGACCTGGCGCGGCTGTGTGACTGCTTCTATATCGGCGGCACAAAATGCGGCGCGCTCCTGGGCGAAGCGGTGGTGTTCCCGTCCGGAGACATAAGCGGGCATTTCTTCACGCTGATGAAGCGGCACGGAGCAGTCCTGGCCAAGGGAAAGACCCTGGGCGTCCAGTTCGACGCCCTGTTCACCGACGGGCTCTATCTGGAGGTGGGCTCCGCCGCGGTCTCCGGTGCCCAAAGAGTCCTTCAGGCCGTTCAAAAAAGAGGCTGGACACTGCTATGCCCCGCGGACGCCAATCAGGTATTTTTCCGTCTTCCCAATGCGGACCTGAAAAAACTCACATCCGCCGCATCCGTCACCCTGTGGGAAAAGGGCAATGAGGAGAGCGTGGTGAGGATCACCTGTTCCTGGTCCGCCTCCGAGGAGGATATCGAAGCCCTGGTCCGTCTGATCGAAACGATCTGATGCCGGTATCGTATCCGGATCGATCCCCGATCGATGATATCCAACAGCCACCGCGATCATGCCCGCCTGACGGCATATCGATACACCGCCGGCGTCAACGCCCCGTGGAATCGGACTGACGCGGCAGGACCCGAAAAGAGGATGACTATGAACCCGCCCAAAACACCCCTGACAAAGGAGCGCCTGAAAGATCACCTGACCTACAGCGGCTGGAAATACCTGGTCATGGCCGCGTTCGTCGCGTTCACCTGGTCCATGGTCTACACCCAGACCGAATACCGCCCGCCCGAGGACAAGCGGGTGGATCTGTATATCAAGTCGAGCACGACGAACACGGATATCGTCGACGCTTTCCTGCTCCCCATCTGGCAGGAAGCCGTCCCCGATATGGAGAGCGTGCGCAGCGTGATGCTGATGGCCGGCAACGATACCGGCAGCGTCATGCAGCTGAGCGTATATATCGCCGCAGGCGAAGGTGATATCTATATCCTGCCGAAAGAGGATTTCAAGAACTATGCCAGCGCGGGCGCCTTTATCCCCCTGGACTCCTATGTGGCCGACGGTGTCATCGATACGGAAGGCCTGGATCTTTCCGCCGGATATGTGCAGCGGCAGCTGGATTACGACGACAACGGTTTTGTGACCTACGAGGAGACCCCGATCCTCCTGGGCATCCCCATGGATCAGCTGTACGGCTATGTCAATGGGATGCAGCTGGACAACCGGGGCATGGTGATGGGGATCACGATCCACAGCAACAACGAAGAAAACGTGGTCAAGTTCATGAACGCCTTCATCCGGGCCGGACGCGGGGAAAACCCCTGGACCGACGGGGAGGAGCAAAAACCGGCGGAATGAGCGGCCCATCCGAATACGGTCCTTACCCGCTTCACCGGCTTCCTGCCGGGCAGAGCCGTATCGCAAAGGGGGATCTATGCCATCCATCAAAACACAGGGCATCGTTTTAAGAACGGCCGATTACCGGGACAACGACAGGATGCTCTCCCTGCTGACGCCCCGGGGCCGGATGGATGTCCTGTGCCGGGGATGCCGGAAAAACAAAAGCCCCCTCCTGGCCGCCAGCGAGTGTTTCGCCTTCGGGGAATACGTACTGTATCAGGCCAAGGGACGGAGCACCGTTTCATCCTGTACCCTGAATGATGCCTTCTATCCCCTGCGGGAAGATTACGACAAGCTCCGGTACGCCGCCTACATGCTGGCCCTGTGCGACGCGGCGGCCTATCCCGAGCTGCCGGGAGCCGATATGTTCACGCTGCTCATTCGATCCCTGACGAGGATCGCCTATCAGGACATGGACCCGCGGGCCGTCACAGCCGCCTTCCTGCTGTTTCTCAGCGTGATCCTGGGCTATCGGCCCGATCTGGACCGGTGCCTTCTCTGCGGAAAAGATATGAAAGACGTCCCGTGCCTGTTCGATCCTGTCAACGGCGGGCTCGTCTGCCGGGATCATCCGGCCCCCGCCGGCGCGGTACTGCTGCCCGTATCGGCCCGGGAGACGGCCTGGCTCAGGGACGTGCTCTCAAGAGGCATCGAAAAAACGGCGCTCCCGAAAGAGGACGCGCCGTTCGGCCTGCTCAAGACCTATCTGGAAACACAGATGGACAGAAAGATACCGGCAGGGAAAAGGCTGGAATGATCAAAGAGCGCAGCGGGTATCCGGGCAGCACGCTCCCGCGTCCGCGCCGTATGAGAAGTTCTCTCCCGTCTCACAGCCAGATGATATCGCTTATCCGTTATCGGAGACCCAAAAAAACACCGGACCGATCATGATTTGATCGGCCCGGTATTTTTCATGCGGCCGCGCCGCGGTCTCCGGGACGGATGGATCTTCAGACGGCTGAAACAGCCGATCCGGCCGGCCGCCCCGGCAGAACGCGGGATCAGTCGTTGTACAGTTCGCGCTTGGTGTAGTGGGTATGCAGGAGCTCATGAGCCAGGTGGCTGCCGGGCTGCTTGAGGAAATCCGCATAGATCTGCTTGATCTCGGGATTCTCGTGGCTCTTGCGGATGGGCTTGCCCTCATCCTCGCTGTAAAGCGCTTTCGCGCGCTCGGCACGGATATCGCAGGTCATCTTCACCGTGGAGGACACGATGGGCTGACCGCCGCCGTTGACGCAGCCGCCGGGGCACGCCATGATCTCGATGAACACATACTCCTTTTCACCCTTGCGGATCTGCTCGAACAGCTTGGAAGCGTTGCCCGTACCGCTGACCACCGCCACATTGACGGTCTTGTCGCCGATCTGGATGGCCGCTTCCTTGATGCCCTTCACGCCGCGGACCTGGGTGAAGTTGACGTCCTTCAGGGTCTCGCCGGTGATGGTCTCATAGGCCGTGCGCAGAGCCGCTTCCATAACGCCGCCGGTGGCGCCGAAGATGACGCCGGCGCCGGTGCTCTCGCCCATGAGGGGATCGAAGTCGCTGTCCGGGAGCATGTTGAAGTCGATGCCCGCTTCCTTGATCATCCGGGCAAGCTCACGGGTGGTGATAACGGCGTCCACATCCGCCATGCCGTCATGGCCCAGCTCCGGCCGGTCCGCCTCGAACTTCTTGGCGGTGCAGGGCATCACCGAGACCACGAAGATGCTCTTCGGATCGATGCCTTCTTTTTCGGCGTAGTAGCTCTTGATCATGGCGCCCAGCATTTCGTGCGGCGACTTGCAGGAGGACAGGTTCGGCAGGAACTCCGGATAGAAGGTCTCGCAGAACTTGATCCAGCCGGGAGAGCAGGAGGTGATCATGGGCAGCACGCCGTTGTTCTTCAGGCGGCCCACCAGCTCGTTGGCCTCTTCCATGATGGTCAGGTCGGCGCCGAAGTCGGTGTCGAACACCTTGTCAAAGCCCAGGCGGCGCAGCGCGGCGGCCATCTTGCCGGTGACGCTGGTGCCCATGGGCAGGCCGAACTCCTCGCCCAGGCCGGCGCGCACGGCGGGAGCCGGCTGCACGACCACATGCTTGGTGGGATCGGCGATGGCGGCGAACACCTTGGCGGTGTCGTCCTTCTCGGTCAGGGCGCCCACGGGGCAAACCGCGATGCACTGGCCGCAGTTGATGCAGGCAGTATCCGCCAGATGCATGTTCCAGGCAGACTTGATCTGAGTCTGGAAGCCGCGCTTCACCGGGCCGATGACGCCAACGTGCTGGATCTTGTTGCAGACCGCGACGCAGCGGCGGCACAGGATGCACTTGGCGTTGTTGCGCACGATGGAGGGGGACAGGTCGTCCACTTCGGTCTCAGTCATGGCGCCGGCGAAGCGGTTCTCGTCGTCCACGCCGTACTCGTTGCACAGCGCCTGCAGCTCGCAGTTGGTGGAGCGGACGCAGGAGAGGCACTTCTTATCGTGGTTGGAGAGCAAAAGCTCCAGGTTCATTTTGCGGGCCTCGCGGATGGCGGGGGTATTGGTCTTTA
>CADCQZ010000007.1 GCA_902803675.1 uncultured Eubacteriales bacterium | reverse complement strand
TCCTGCGTATCACACCGATGCTGATCCCCGTCAGCCTGGACGCCTGCCGGATCGATACGCCTTCCTTCAATGCTTTGCCAAGCGCCGCATCCCGTTTCCCACAATAACAATAGAGATTCCCCTTTACAAAACTATCTGCATTTGTAAACCTGCACTTATCGGGACTATAGTATCCACTTCTGAGATAGTAAAGAACGGAAACGCCCTTTTGTCCGGCCCTTTTCACGGCCAGATGGTCCGGCCCTTTTCGTCCCCGATGCCGCTGAAGCGGTAAAAGAAGGTGTTGGTCACGTCCCGCCACTCCCGGGCGTTTTTGAGCTGCAGGTCCATGCGCTCAAGGATCACCTTCCGGTCCTCCTCCGGGAAGGGCAGGGCCTTCAGGGTATCCGCCATCGATCGTGCGGCCTCCTCACCCTCGAAATGATCGTCGTAGATCCTTTGGATCAGGGTGCGGCCGTCGCGCATCACGAAAGTGTAATCGAGCCGGTGGAAGAACAGCAGCAGATCATCCGGGCAGGTCTCAGTGGAGGCGTACAGGTCCCGCAGGGCGGGCGGGTACTGCTCCACATAGCCCGTGCCGTTTTGAGTGCGGTCGATGCCCACGGCGTTCCGGTCTGCCCGGTTGTAGGTGCCCCAGGCCTGGAACTCGTACCCGTAGGGGCTGGGGCCGTAGTGCCTGTCGGGCGCCACCATCCAGCACAGGCCCAGGGGCGCGGTGTATTTTTCGTAAACCGCGCGGCTCAAGAGCAGCAGCTTTGCGAGCGCGTCCTCGTCCCGGGGAGAAAAGGCCCAGGTGAGGCGGATCCACTGCCGCGTGACCTGCTCCGGATCGCTCATGGGATCCCAGGCGAACAGGCCGTAAGCGAACAGGTTCAGTTGGGCGAAGGGATGCCCCGTCCAGTTGAAGTCCCTTCCCAGATTGGTCACCGCCGCGGCGGCGGAGAAGCGCTCCGGGCCCGCCTGGTCGAAGATCTCCCGCCACTGGGGCGGCATGGCGTAGATATCGATCTGCTGGCCGGTGTATTCCTGGGCCAGCTGCACCTCCAGGGCCATGCGGGTGCGCTCCATGCCGAAGAACAGGGGGGACACCGGCTCGCGCACCTGGAAGTCATAGGGCCCGTTCTTGATCTGCACGATCACGTTGTCGTCGAACTGACCGTCCAGGGGATGGTACAGGTCATAGGCCGCCCGGGGCCGGTCGATGGTGTGGTCCCGCCAGTCCTGTTTGCAGTTGTACACGAAGGCCCGCCACAAAAGGTATCCGCCGAAGGGTCTGAGGGCCCGGGCCAGGGCGTTGGCGCCCTCGGCGTGGGTGCGCCCGTAGGTGTGGGGGCCGGGACGGTGCTCGCTGTCCGCCTTCACCAGGAAACCCGCAAGGTCCGGGACAGCGGCATAGACCAGGGCCGCCCGGTCGCGCCACCAGGCCTGTACCCGCTCATCCAGGGGGTCCGCCGTATCAAGGCCGTATGCCGAAGGCATGGCGAAATCCACCGCCGTGATGAGGCGCACGCCGAAGGGACGCAGGAGATCCGCGAAGGCTTTGAGATCCTGAAGATCCTCCGCGATGAGGCGCCGCGCCCGGTCGGACACGTTCACGTTGTTGACGCACAGGGCATTGATGCCCACGGAAGCCAGCATGCGGCCCAGGTACCGGATCCTGTCCGGGTCATAGTTGAAGCCGCCGCCCTCGAACCACAGGGACCTTCCCGCGTAGCCCCGCTCCACGGTGCCCATGGGATCGTCCCATCCGTTGAGCATCCGGAGAGGATAGCGGGGAGCCTGTTCCCCCTCGGGCACCGGGGTGCCCGTGAGGAGCGCGCGGGAGAGGGCGTGCACGCCGTACAGGATGCCCGTGGGCCCGCCGGTCACCCGGTATCCCCCGTTCTCCGGAGTGATGATGAACATGTCGCCCATGCCGGCGCGCTCGGATACGCAGGCCCCGGTCCCGCAGGCCCTGTACAGCTGATCCGCCTCCCAACGGGCCGCGTCCGCGGGCGTTTTCAGGTCCGCCGGCGGGCAGGCCGGGGACTTATAAAACCAGGCGGGATGAAATGTGAATGCGCTCATCATATCGCACCTTCCTTATCGTAAATACCAGTCAAAGTCGTATCCCGGGTCGCTCTCCCCCGAAGCGAACATCACCCGGACGCGGGCGACGGCGTCGGGCCTCAGGGGGATCCGGAAATGGCCGTGATCCAGCGGGAGCGCCGTCACCCGGGGCCGCGCCGCCTCACGCAGAAGGGCCGTCTGCTCCGGGGTGAGGGAGGCCGGCTCCCCCATCAGGTGCCAGAGCCGGGCGGGGTCGCCGCTTTCGGCGTCCACGGTCTCGACAAAGGCCGTCCACGATCCGGAAACGGGGAGCTCAAGATCCACCGTCACGGCCTCCTCCCTGTCCGGGGCCCAGATCACGCCCTCATACGCGCCGTCGGGCCTCAAGGTCATGACCGCGCCGTCATCCCGGTACACCGCGTCCCCGTTGAGGCCGGCGAAAAACGAGAAGGTCCACAGCGTGGGCTTGGGGATGCAGCCCGCGGCCACCAGGCCGAACCCGCCGTGGAAGGGCCGGGTCGGGATGCCCTTTTCCTCGAACACGTCCCCGAAGGTCCAGTAGCTGTACCCGTCGGCTACATCTCCCAGCTTAGACAGAAGGGACGCGGTCAGCGCGGCGTTGTACGGCGTGTCGTGGATGGGGCAGAAGGGATCGTAGCTGGTGTTGAACTCCGTGATGATCATGGGCAGGGCCTTATACTCCGGGAAGGAGTCGATGATCTCACGTGATTCACGCATCTCGGCCAAAAGGACCTCCGGGGCGTTCATCCCGTGATAAGTGTAGCGCTCCCGTCTCTCCGGCGCCTGGCCCATGTAAGCGTGACGGGTCACCATATCCACGGGCAC
>CADCQZ010000006.1 GCA_902803675.1 uncultured Eubacteriales bacterium | reverse complement strand
TACCCGCGTTCGCCCGTGCGCACGTACTTGAGCAGGGTGTCCTTGTCCATGCCCTTGATGCCCAGCTCCTCCAGGCCGCAGCCTTCCCTGCGCCAGTCCTTCTCGTGCACCACGTTGATGATGTCGATGAAGCCGTTGGTCAGGGGCATCGGCACGCCGATCACTTCCGCGATGGCCGCCCAGGGCACCAGGCCGTAGGGCACATCCTCGGTGAGGTACCGGCTGGTGATGTCATTGGGGCCGCAGATCGGCGTCAGGCCGATGGAGCCGTGGCCCTCCTTGTACAGGTCCTGCCACGTCCAGGTGTAGTCCTCCGGCCGGCCGGAAAAGTCCTCCATGGGCCTGAGGTTGTAGCCCAGCACCTTGCCCACGGCCTTGCGCTCCTTGTCCATGGCGATGTTCAGCCGGCAGGCCGAGGGCGTCCAGCCCATCTCGTACAGGTAGAAGTTCACATGCGGGCTCTCGATGTTGGAGATGTTGAACAGCACCGGGCCGGCGTGCCAGTCCGGGTTCACGATGGCCAGGCCGCACTCCAGCACGTCCGTATAGATCTTCTCGAAGGGGAACAGGTCCTCCCGCATCTCGTCGATCAGCCCCGGGCCCCTGTCGGCCGGCAGGAAGGCGATGTTGATGGGGTTCCGGCCGAACACGTTCACCACGTTGGACCCCTTTGCCACGAGCCGGGAGTCATAGGGCAGGTTGTTCGCGTCCGCCAGTACCGGGCAGTCCTCGTCCCCCAGCACGTTCCTCAATACCAGCGCGCCGAAGGCGCCCGGGAAGGTCACGATGATCTGATCCTTATGCACATGGCCCTTGAGCAGTTTCGCGTATCCCAGGTGGGCGAAGGCCGGCGTGACGATGCAGATGTAATGGCAGCCCTCCACCGCTTTTTCGATGTCGTCGGTCACCATGTTCAGCTTCACTTTGCCCTGGAGCTCCGGGATGTTGCCCTTGAGGAAGATCGTCTTCGTCTCAAAGACTTCCTTCATGTTGTCCCTGAATTCCGGCATCTCGTACAGGTTGACCGTATGCCCCTTCAGGGTCATCTCCGCCGCCATGGTGTGCGCGCCGTTGCCGCCGCCCAGGATCGCGATCTTTTTCGGATTCATTCTCCATTCCTCCTTGAATATGGCCCGATGGGCGCCCGGCGCCGAAAAAAAGCCGGGAGAGCCGCAGCGGGAAGATTGTCTGTCGTTCGTGGGTGCATTATAGCACCTGTCCGGCGCGGAATTCAAGCACGAATTTGGCTCTGAAGGTTGGATCTGTCCCGGACGGCACAAAAAACCGCGCCGTGAAGGCGCGGAAAAGATCTTGAACGCGAGGGTCATTTCAGGAAGCCGTTGATGATCTGCTCCTCCGCTTCCTGCTCGGTCAGCCCCAGGGTCATCAGCTTGATGATCTGGTCGCCGGCGATCTTGCCGATGGCGGCCTCATGCACCAGGGCGGCGTCCACGCTGTTGGCCTCGAGGCCTGGCACGGCCAGGATCCTTCCCCGGTCCATGATGATGGAGTCGCACTCCGTGTGCCCGCTGCATCCGGCGTTGCCGATGAGCTGGGCGTCGAACTTCTGGTAGGAGTCATCCCGGGCCACGGACCGGGACACCACGTCCGCGCTGGCGCCCTCCCCGTTGAGCAGGACCCGGTAGGTGCTGATCGCGCGCTGCTCGCCGTGGGTCATCAGCCGCTCCCGGACCACCAGCCTGCTGCCGGCCTTCATCTCGGCCTTCGTCGTCCGGTCGGTGTCGTCCACGCCCTTGATCTGCACCATTTCCATCTCCACGGTGCTGTCCTCTTCCTGGTACACCTCGGTGACGGGATTGAGGATGCGTTTGCCCCGGCCGGTGCCGGAGCCGTAGTGCTTCTCCACATAGCGGATCTTCGCGCCGCGGCCCACGAAAAAGCGGTGGATGCCGTCGTGCTGGGAGTCCTGGCTGCCGCAGTTGTCGATGCCGCAGCCGGCCACGATGACCACGTCGCAGTCCTCGCCGATGTAAAAGTCGTTGTAGACGACCTCTTTAAGGCCGCTCTGCGTCATCACCACGGGGATGTGAACGCTCTCCCCCCGCGTGCCGGGCCTGATGCGGATGTCCAGACCGGAGCCGTTCTCCTTGGGGATGATGTCGATGTTCGCGGAGGAGGAGCGGCCCACGGACCGGCCGTTGGAGCGGATGTTGTAGGCGCCTTCGGGCACCTCGTGCAGGTCGGCCACTTCCCTGAGCAGCCGCTTCTGGATCTCATCCAGCCGGATCATGCCTCATTCCTCCCTTCCCGCGCCGCGGCGGCATTCCGGTACCGCGGAGGCCGTGCCGATCAGCTCCGGCAGCACTTCGTCCCGGGGGCCCTGTTTGACGATCTGCCCGTTTTTGATCACCACGATCTCGTCGGCGATGCTCAGGATCCTCTCCTGATGGGATATGATCAGGATGGAGCTGTCGGAGATGGACCGGCGCATCCTCTCGAATACCTCGATCAGGTTCTGGAAGCTCCACAGGTCGATCCCCGCCTCCGGCTCGTCGAACACGCTCAGCCGGGAGCCCCGGGCCAGCACCGTGGCGATCTCGATGCGCTTGAGCTCACCGCCGGACAGGCTGGCGTTGACCTCCCGGTCGATATAGTCCCGGGCGCACAGGCCCACGGCGGACAGATATTCGCAGGCGGCCGAGGGGGTCAACTGCTTTCCCGCCGCCAGCCGTATCAGGTCCAGCACCTGGATCCCCTTGAAGCGTACCGGCTGCTGGAAGGCGAAGCCGATGCCCCTGCGGGCCCTGTCGGTGATATTAAGGGGCGTGATGTCCTCCCCGTCCAGAAGGATCTGCCCCCCGGTGGGCTTTTCGATGCCGGCGATGAGCCGGGCCAGGGTGGACTTTCCGCCCCCGTTGGGGCCGGTGATGACCACCAGGCTGCCGTTCTTTACGGTCAGGCTGATGTCCCGTATGATCTCCTTGTCCTGTCCCTCGCTGTCCACCTGAAAGGACAGATGCCTGATATCGAGCATGTTTTCCCCTCCGTCGCTCTTCTTTTATCCGTTGGCGCCCTCGTCCCCGCCCTCTTCGGGCTGTTCGTCGGGCTCCTCGGGCGCGCTTTCGCTTTCTTCGGGCGCTTCGGCCTTCAGTTCGGCGATCAGCTGTTCGATCCCGGTGAGGGCTTCGCGCGGCAGGCGCCTGAGCAGGGCTTTGATCTGCTCTGTTTCCGTCGGGTCGGGCTCGGTGAAGGTCTTTATCAGGCTGTCCACGACGCCCGAGACGGCTTCCTTCGCCTGGTTGTAGGCCGGCTCGCCTTTTTCGGCGTATTTTTCCACGGCTTTGGCGGCCTGATCCAGGCCTTCGGAGGCCGCGCCGAAGCCGGCCTTGACGAGCTTTTCGAGATTGTTCAGGATATCACTCATCGATGTTTCCTCCTTCACTGATATGGGCTGTATCGGGTGGCAGGAGCCCCTCGGGGTCCATGCTCTCCACGTCCTTCAATCGGTTCTCGATCACTTTGGTGCGCCGGGACGCCATCTCCAGCGTGTCCCCGGCGCTCTGGATGCGCCTGCGCGCGGTATCCAGGAGCTCCCCGTAGCGGGCGAATTCCGTCTTGACCGCGCCCAGGAGCCGGAACACTTCACCGGACCGCTGCTCGATGGCCAGGGTGCGGAAACCCACCTGCAGGCTGGTGAGCAGCGCGGCCAGGGTGGTGGGGCCCGCCGGCAGGATATGGTATTTTTCCTGCAGCTCCTCCGCCAGTCCCGGGATGTGGAGGGCTTCGGCGTACAGGCCCTCCACGGGCAGGAACATCACGGCGAAATCCGTCGAATAAGGGGGCTGGATGTATTTGTCCCGGATGCGCTTGGCCTCGGTCTTCAGCCGGCTCTCCAGAGCCGTCCGGGCCTGGGCGGTCTCCTCCCGGCTGCCGGCCTCCTCGCAGGCGGTCAGGCGCTGGTAGTCCTCCAGGGGGAATTTGGCGTCGATGGGCAGCAGGATCTTTTCGCTGTCCTTCCCCGGCAGGCGCACGGCGAACTCCACCCGCTCCCGGCTGCCCGGGATCACGGCGCAGTTCTCCTCGTACTGCCCGGGAGAGAGCACCTGCTCCAGGATGGCGCCCAGCTGCGCCTCGCCCCAGATGCCCCGGGTCTTCACGTTGGTCAGCACTTTTTTAAGGTCGCCCACGCCCGTGGCCAGGGACCGCATTTCCCCGAGGCCCTTGTAGACCTCCTCCAGGCGCTGGTTCACCAGGCTGAAGCTCTCGCCCAGGCGCTTGTCCAGGGTGGCGTGGAGCTTCTCGTCCACGGTCCTGCGCATGTCCTCCAGCCGGCGGCTGTTGTCGGCCTGGAGGGCTTCGATGCTCTGTCTGGTGGTCTCGCGGATCTGACCGAGGCGCTCTTCCTGTTTTGAGAGCTTGTCGTCCAGGGTGCGGGTGAGCTCCAGGATCCGGCTCTCCTGCACGCGGTTCATGTCGTCCATGCGGGCGCTCAAATGATCCACCCGGCTGCTCAGCAGGGCGATCTGGCCGGCATTGCCCTCCTCCAGGCGGGAGACATAAGCCTCCGTGAGGGGAAAGATCTCCTCCCGGGTGGGCAGGGCCCTGATCCGGCTCAATTCCTGGCGGGCTTCCCGCAGGAGCTCTTTCTGCGCGCCGAGGGCCCGGGCGGCGGCGCGGGCGCGGAGCGATGTCACGATCAGGAGCACGATCTCGAGCAGCGCGGCGGCGCCCAGGCCTATCAGGATCAGGAGCTCCCTGTCAGGCATGGGCCTTTCCCTCCCGCCAGTGCCGGTAGCACAGCCCGATATAGCGGATCTCCTCGCTGTTGTCGATGAGCACCTGCTCGCCCACCTTGATCACCTGGCCCCGTCCGTTCACCCGGGTGTTCATCGTGGCCTTCCTGCCGCACCAGCACAGGGCGCCGGTGACCTCCTGGATATCCTCCGCCAGGCGCAGCAGCGCGGCGGAGCCGGGGAAGAAGTTCCCCTGGAAGTCGGTCTTCAGGCCGTAGCAGTAGATCTCCAGGTCGTCCGCCATGTCCGCCAGCTCCTGCACCTGGGATTCGGACAGGAACTGGGCCTCATCCACGAACACGTACTGGAAATCGGAATGGGCGTGCTGGATCGCCAGCCAGTCCAGCTGTTCCCTGACGGACTCGTCCTTTTCCAGCACCAGCTCCGCCTCGGCGGTCAGCCCGATGCGCGAATAGACGGTGTTCCTGCCCACGCGGGTATCGATGGCAGGCTTGATCAGGGCCACCTTCAGGCCGAGCTGCTGATGATTGTAGCGCTGCATCAGCAGCTGCGCCGTCTTGCTGGACCCCATGACTCCGTGATAAAAATGAAGCATTACATCTCCCGTCTGCCTTCCAGCGCTTTGGACAAGGTCACCTCGTCGGTGTATTCCAGGTCGCCCCCCACGGGCACGCCGTGGGCGATGCGGCTCACTTTGATGCCCAGGGGCTTGATCATCCGGGCCAGGTAGGTGGCCGTGGCCTCGCCCTCGATGTCCGGATTGGTGGCGAGGATCACCTCCTGGACGGAACTGTCCGCCAGGCGCTGCATCAGCTCCCGGATCCTCAGATCGTCCGGGCCGATATCGTTCATGGGGGACAGGGTGCCGCCCAGCACGTGGTACACGCCTTTATAGTCCCGCACCCGCTCCAGGGCGGCCACGTCCTTGGGCTCCTTCACCACGCAGATCTGGCCGCTGCGGCGCTCCGGGTCCGCGCAGATGGCGCATTTCCCGCCCTCGGAAAAGCCGAAGCACTCCGGGCAGTAGCGGATCGCTTTGCGCCCGTTGTACAGGGCGGACGCCAGGGACTTGACCTGGTCCTCCGGCATGGCGGCGATATGATAGGCCAGGCGCTGGGCGCTCTTCATCCCGATGCCGGGCAGGCGGCTCAGCTCCAGGGCCATTTTGGCGATGGCGTCGATGCTCATGGATCAGAACAGGCCGCCCATCCCCGCGGGCGCCATGCGGCCCAGGGTGTTCTCCTTGTCGGCGTCCGCCGCCCTTAAGGCTTCGTTGACCGCCGCGAGGATCAGGTCCTGCAGCATCTCCACGTCATCCGGGTCCACAGCCTCGGGCTTGATGGTGAGGGCGGTGATCTCATGCTTGCCGCTCACCTTGCAGGTGACCATGCCGCCGCCCGCGGAGGCTTCGTATTCTTTGTTCTCCAGGTCTTCCTGGGCTTTCTGGAGCTGTTCCTGCATCTTCTGCGCCTGGCGCATCAGCTGCTGCATATTGCCGCCGCCGAAGGACGGGAATTGATTTCTGGCCATGGGGATCCTCCTTACATCTTGTGAGATATCGCCTTTCATTATACCATATGGAACACATGAATAGCAATGCCCACGTTAAGGGGGCGCGGTTGACGCTTCCGGCGGGCCGTGGTAAGATGGGACGTAAGGCAAAAGACGCATAACCAGATCATCCGGAGGGGCATCATGGAACGGGAAAAGAAGCGCGTACTGATCATCTACACCGGCGGGACCATCGGCATGATGCCGTCTCCCCAGGGATACGCCCCGAGCCGGGAGGCTTTTCACGATCTGCTATACGCCATCCCGGAACTGAGGGCGGAGGGCATGCCTGCCTGGGACATGGTGGACATGGATCCTCTCCTGGACTCGTCGAACATCACGGTGAACGAGTGGAACAAGGTGGGCCTTATGATCGCGGAGCACTACGACCGGTACGACGGCTTCGTGGTGCTCCACGGCACGGACACCATGGCCTATACCGCCTCCGCCCTTTCCTTCATGCTGCGCAAGAACGCCAAGCCCGTGGTGCTCACCGGGTCCCAGATCCCGCTGTGCGAGATCCGCAACGACGCCCGGGACAACCTGATCACCTCGCTCCTGATCGCCGCCGGCGGCCGGGTGCATGAGGTGTGCCTGTGCTTCGGCGGGAAACTGCTCCGGGGCAACCGGGCCATGAAATATTCCGCGGACGACCTGATCGCCTTCGAGTCCCCCAATTATCCGCCCCTGGCGGAGATCGGCATCGATATCCGGTACAACGACGCCGCCCTGATGCCGCCCTGCGGGGGAAGGGTCGTGCTGCAGCGGCTCAAAAACATCCCCATCGGGGTCATCAAGGTATTCCCGGGGATCCAGTTCGACCTGTTCGGCGCCATCATGACCGAAAAGCTGCGGGGCATCGTGATCGAGACCTTCGGGGCGGGCAATATCCCGGGCAACGGGGACGCCCTCCTGCCCCTCATCCGGAAGGCGGCGGCGAACGGGACCATCCTGATCGTCTGCTCCCAGTGCCCCCACGGCACGGTGGCTCTCGGGACGTACGAGGCCTCCGCCGCGCTCAAGGCAGCGGGCGCCGTGAGCGGGTACGACATCACCACGGAGGCCGCCGTCGCCAAACTGTACTATCTTTTCAGCCGGGACCTGGGCCGGGAGGAGATCATCAGGCGCATGGAGAAGAGCCTCCGGGGCGAGATCACCCTGCCGGAAAGGCGCGGGGAATAAAGAGATTGATTAAACCGTTATTTTAATGTAGAATACCGTCAACAAGATCATGATCCCGCTCCCCGGCGCCGCGCCGGAGAAGCGGCGCATCAAAAAGGATATCGGGAGTCGGAGGGATGGAACGATGAGAAGATGGCTGGCGGCCGCGCTGATACTGTGCCTCATGCCCCTTTGCGCCCTGGGTGAGAAGGCGCCGCTTTCGCGGGCCTTTGATGCCTTCGAGACGCTGATGACGGGCACCGAGAATGTCACGCTGACCTTTAAGGGCGAGTTTGAGTACGACGGGGAAGCCTTCAAAAAGGTGGACGCGGCCTACATCCAGGCGGGAACGGACTCTTTTATGGACCTGATCCTGTACACCGCCTCGCGGGATAACTGGCGTGAGAGCGGGTACACCGTCACCGCCAAGGACAACGTGGGCTACGCCATCGAGCGCCCCGACAGGCGCGGGTATTACGAGTTCACGCCCAACTGGAAGATCACGCCCATGTCCGCCGAGAGATACGGCACGTATTTCGAGCTGGGCCGGGCCGCGGTCCTTCTGGCGGAGGGGCTCCTGGCTCCCTATATCACGGAGGAGGAGGGCCGCGTGGCTCTTGACCTCAAGGCCGGGGACGCGCCGGAGGGCCTGGGCGCTTTCATCAGATACCTGATCTGCCGCCTGGCGGAAAGGTATATGGAAGCGCCGGCG
>CADCQZ010000005.1 GCA_902803675.1 uncultured Eubacteriales bacterium | reverse complement strand
CCATGCTCAAGCGCAACGGCAAGACCGCCAAGGGCAAGACCGTGCTGGTGTCCGGCTCCGGCAACGTGGCCATCTACGCCTGTGAGAAGATCACCTCCATGGGCGGCAAGGTGGTGGCCATGAGCGACTCCAACGGCTATGTGGTGGACAAGGACGGCATCAAGCTGGATGTGGTCAAGCAGATCAAGGAAGTGGAACGCGGCAGGATCAAGGAGTACGCCGCCCGCGTGCCCGGCGCCGAGTACCATGAGGGCTGCAAGGGCATCTGGACCGTGCCCTGCGACATCGCTCTCCCCTGCGCCACCCAGAACGAGATCGACCTGGAGAGCGCCCAGGCCCTGGTGAAGAACGGCGTGTTCGCCGTCGCCGAGGGCGCCAACATGCCCTCCACCCTGGAGGCCACCAAGTGCTTCCAGGATAGCGGCGTGCTCTTCGGACCGGCCAAGGCGGCCAACGCCGGCGGCGTCGCCGTCAGCGCTCTGGAGATGAGCCAGAACAGCCTGCGCCTGAGCTGGACCTTCGAGGAAGTGGACACCCGGCTCAAGGGCATCATGGAGAACATCTTCGCCATGGCCGATGAGGCCGCGAAGGAATACGGCGCCGAGGGCAACTACGTGATGGGCGCCAACATCGCCGGCTTCAAGAAAGTCGCCGCCGCCATGATGGCCCAGGGCGCCGTGTGACGGGACCTGACCGAAAAAGATCCGTTTGACCCCGCTTTTACCGCGCTGCCGCGAAGATCGTTCCTCGCGGCAGTCTTTTTTTGCCCGGCGCGGATATGGACGGCGGCCCCTTCCCGGTGTATAATGCGCCTGACCGAAAAAAACGGAGGTGCCCCCATGCATAAAGTGATCCTCATCCTGGTGGACGGCATGCGGCCTGACGGGTTCCTCGCCTGCGGGCATCCCTTCACGCGGGAAATGATGCGCCGCGGCAGCTATACCCTGAACGCGCGCACCGTGTTTCCCTCGGTGACACTGCCCTGCCATCTGAGCCTGTTCCACAGCGTGCCGCCGGAGCGGCACGGCGTGCTCACCAACACCTATGTGCCCTTCCCCCGCCCGGTCAAAGGCCTGTTTGAGACCCTGGACGCCGCGGGCAGGGACTGCGCTTTTTTCTACAACTGGGAGCCCCTCCGGGACATCGGCCGCCCCGGCAGCTTAAGATACGCCCAGTTCATCGATCACACCTCCGCCCCGGACACGGACTCCATGCTGACGGAAAGCGCCCTTGAGCTGCTCCGCCGCGATCCGAAGGACTTTATCTTCCTGTACCTGGTGGAGACCGACGAGAGCGGCCACGATTACGGCTGGATGTCGGAACAGTATCTTGAGCGCATCCGCCGGGCCGTAGGGCATATCAAGAGCGTGACGGAAGCCGCGGGAGACGAGTACACCGTCATCGTCACGGCGGACCACGGCGGGCACGAGAGGACCCACGGCACGCAGCTTAAAGAGGACATGACCATCCCCATGTTTTTCATGGGCCCGGACTTCCCCGCCGGGCAGGAGATGAAGGATGTGAGCATCCTGGATATCGCCCCCACCGTGACCGCCCTGATGGGCGCGCGCACGCCCGCCGCCTGGGAGGGGAAGTCCCTCCTGCGGCAGTGATTTTATCCACAATAAAAACAATCCCCGCCTTGACGCGGCCGGAGCCGCGGCCTATAGTAAGCGGGACACTTGGTTTTAAGGAGGTCCCTTTATGCGGGAGCTGGGGTATTACAACGGCCGGATCGGCGAACTGAGCGAGATGACCGTGCCGATGAACGACAGGGCCTGCTATTTCGGCGACGGCGTCTACGACGCCCAGCTGTGCCGCAATTACCGCCTGTTCGCCCTGGACGAGCACGTGGACCGGTTCTTCAACAGCGCGAAAATGCTGGACATCGCCCTGCCCCTTTCCAAGGACGAGCTCAAGGCGCTGCTCAACGACCTGGTCAGGAAGCTGGACACGGGCGACCTGTTCGTGTACTACCAGGCCACCCGGGGCACCGCGCCCCGGGAGCACGCCTTCCCGGACGTGAAGGCCAATCTGTGGGTGGTCATCAGCCCGCGAAAGGTGAACGAGGGCCGCGAGCCCATCCGGCTGATCACCATGGAGGACACCCGCTTCCTCCACTGCAATATAAAGACCCTGAACCTGCTGCCCTCGGTGATCGCCGCCGAAAAGGCCAAACAGGCCGGCTGCCAGGAGTGCGTCTTCTACCGCCCGGGATACCGGGTCACGGAGTGCGCCCACAGCAACGTGCACATCCTGAAGGACGGCACGCTCTTCACCGCCCCGCTGGATAACCTGATCCTGCCCGGCATCGCCCGGGCCCACCTGATCCGCATGTGCGGCCGGATGGGGATCCCCGTGCGCGAGGAGCCCTATACCCTGGATGACCTTATGAACGCCGACGAGATCTTCGTGACCAGCTCCGGCAACCTGATCATGCGGGCCCTGGAAGCGGACGGGAAAAAGATCGGCGGCAGGGACCCGGAGACCTTCGAGAAGCTCCGCGCTGCCCTGCTGGACGAATTCTATACGGCAACGGCCTGACCATACCGTATCAAAAGGGGCTGTTGCACAGCCCCGCGCACGAAAATCTGACGATTTCCGTGCGATAAGACAGAGGTATGAACCCTTCACCGATCCTGCGGGAACGGTTCAGGGT
>CADCQZ010000004.1 GCA_902803675.1 uncultured Eubacteriales bacterium | reverse complement strand
TCAGTCGAAAATATCGCCGTCCAGGGCATTCCTGGCCGCGAGGATGTATTTAGCCGTATCCAGGGGATCCACGCCCCGCCTCGGCGCAGTCTTTCCCAGTTCGGGCGGGCATTCCCGGTATCCGTGAAGGCTCACGCTCATGCTGCCCCTTCCGCCGGTAAGGGAGGCAAAGGCCGTGGGATAATCCATGCTCTCAGCCACGGGGACGAGGGCGGTCAGGTTCGTGACCTCCTCCTCGGCGGCGGTGTCCGTCACCTCGCCCCGCATCTGCTTGATATCGCTGAGCACCCGGCCCACGCAGTCATTGGGCAGGATGAACCGGATCCTGAGGATGGGCTCCAGCAGCACGCTGCCGCCGCGGCGGAGACCGTCCTGGATGCCCATGGGCGTGGCGACGATGAAGTCCAGGGGATGCGTGTGGATCAGGTGGTGACTGCCCCCCGTCAGGGTGATCCTCACGTCCGTGACCGGCCAGCCCAAACGGCCCTGGCTCAGGGCCCGGGGGATCGCCTGCTCCACCTGATGCTGATACCGGGGCATGATGTCTCTTCCCGGCATCACGGAGGAATAGGTCACGCCGCTGCCCCGGGGAGCCGGCTCGATCGAGAATTCCAGCACCGCCCAGCAGGGCTTGGGCATGGTATAGGCCACGAAGCCGACGGCGCTTTCCCGGATCGTTTCCCGGTAGATGACCGCCGGATCGCCGAAGGATACCTTGAGGCCGTACACGGTCCGCAGTGTCTCCTCCAGCACCTCCAACTGCACCTTGCCCATCACGTGAAGATCCATTTTGCCGGTCAGTTTTGAATACCGCGCGCTCAAAAGAGGATCGGAGGCCGACAGTTCCTCACAGGCCTGACGCACCCGGTGCATGTCCTCCGGATCCTCGGGGATCACTTCCACGGTGATCAGCGGCGTTTTGAAGGATCCGGGCCGCACCTTGCGGGGCAGGCCGTCCGCATTGCCCAGGGGCTCGCCGATCCTGAGTTCCGTCAGGCCGTAGACCACCCCCACCATGCCGGCGCGCAGTTCATCGATATCACCGCCGGACACACTTCGGATCCGGCTGATCTTGCGCTCCACCGGGACCGCCTCACCGGTGACACGGTCCGTGCCCGCCCTGAGACGCAGGGCTTCTCTCACCCTGAGGGAGCCGGAATACAGCCGGATCCAGTGCCCCCTGCCCATCACCCGGTCAAAGGCCGAGGCGAAGGGGATGCCGCACAGCTCCTCCCCCGTTTCATCCGGGCCGGGAAGGAAACGTTTCATCGCGTCCAGAAGGTCCGCGACCCCGTCGCCCTTCAGCGCCGAGCCCTTCAGCGCGGGATGGATCCTAAAGTCCATGGTCAGCCGGGCGGCCGCGTCCAGGACGGTCTCATCCGGCAGTTCCTCCCCGTTCAGATACTTTTCAAGCAGCCCCTCGTCCCTGTCGCAGACGGCCTCCTGGACCGCGCCCCGATCCCACAGCGGGATCACATCCGGGCTCAGGCGGGCCCGGATCTTTTTGAGCACCCTGTCGGCGTCCGCCTCGGGCCTGTCCGTTTTGTTGAGGAAGATGAGGAAGGGCAGTTTCTGTTCCGTCAGGGCGCGGAAAAGCCCTTCGGTCTGGGGATGGATCCCCTGATCCGCGTCGACGACGAGCACCGCGGCGTCGATGGCCCAGAAGGAGCGCTCGATCTCCGAGGAGAAATCCGCGTGGCCCGGCGTGTCGATGATATTGATGTCCGCGCCCTTCCACGGGATCGTGACGCACGCCGCCTTCACGGATATGCCCCTGCGCCGCTCCACGGGCAGATCGTCGGTGTGAGCCGTCCCCCGGTCCACGCTCCCGGCCTGCCGGATCTGCCCCGTGAGCAGGAGCAGCTGCTCCGTCAGGGTGGTCTTCCCGGCGTCCACGTGGGCGAATATCCCGATATTCCTTGGCATGAGCGTCCTCCGATATGCTTTACCTCAGGCTTTTGAGGTGTTCCTTCCGGTCTTCCGGGATCCTGCGGCTCTCCAGCGCCTTCCGGATGGCCTTCCGGCGCGTCCATTCCTCCAGCCGCCCCGGCGCCATAAAGGGCAGCGCGGCGTCGTACTGTTTGGAAAGAGCGGTGGCGAAATACCACGCCGTCATCATCCTCACGTAGTACTCCTCCGACCGTACGCCCGCCGCCATATCAAGGTATTCAGGATCGAAATCCCCGTCCAGGAAGTGCTGCATCAGCATCCCCAGGGCAAAACGCACGGTGTAGGTCTCCCCGGAGGCGAGCCATATCCCGATCCGCTCCAGAAGCTCCGGATGGTGCTTTTTGAACACCGTCGGGGACATCTGGTCACAGGTGGCCCAGTTGTTCACATGCGGCAGGAAGCGGTCCACCTCTTCCGCGCAGGTCTCATAGTCCCGTATACCGGAAACGATGAAGGCATGCAGCTGATCCTCCTCGAAATACCGGTGCGGCAGATCATCAAGAAAGGCCCGGGCATCCCCGCGCCGCGTGATCTCACGCGCGAAGGCGCGCAGTTCCGGCGTCCTGATCCCGATCAGGGCCTCCGGATCCACCGTGGGGATGAGGGGAGCCATGAAAGCCCGATACGCGTCATCCCCCATCAAAACCAGTTCATCCCTGATCCTTAAGATCCGCGCGTCCATATCCCATTCCTCCCCGGCCTGTAAGATCGAGACCGCTTTCATCCCTTCCGGATGTATCTTAAGGCTTATGCCGCGAAAAGTAAAGGGCCCGCCGGAACAGGCTCCGGCAGGTCCCTGAAAGCCGCGGTGAAATGCGCCGGTCAGAGCCGGTCCACTTCATCCTGGCTGAGCATCAGCACATCGTTCGCCGCGAACACCTCGGCCGCCCGGGCGCCGTCGTTCAGCCGCAGGATCATCAGGGCGCGGCCCTTCTCGTTGGACCGGAAGAAGGAATACATGTACTCCACGGAGAGCCCCGCGCTGTCGATCACGCCCAGCAGAGCCGACAGCCCCAGGGGGCGGTCCGGCACGGAAGCGCAGATCACGTGGTTCACCCGGGCGATATAACCGTTCTCCTTCAGGAGCTTCATGGCCGGCTCCATCTGGGCGCTGTGGATGATCAGGCGCACGATGCCGAAGCTCTGGGTATCGGCCAGGGAGAGGGCCAGCAGATCGATGCCGCCTTTGCCCAGCAGTTCCGTCATGGCCCTGAGCGTGCCCGGATTGTTCTCCAGGAAAACAGAGAGCTGCTTGATAAACATATCCTGTTGCCTCCTTTGAACGTATTATATCACAGATCTCACAGTTTGCGGTTGTCGATGATCCGCTTGGCCTTGCCCTCGCTGCGGGGCATGGATTTGGGCGCCGCCAGGGTGACCTTCGCGGAGATGCCCACCACGGACTTGATCTGGTCGCTGATGTAGCGCCGCACGTTCTCGATATGGCTGACCGTGTCGGAGAACATGCTGTCCGTCATCTCCACCTGGACCTCCAGGGTGTCGGAGTTGTTCACGCGGTCCACCACCAGCATGTAGTGGGGCGCCACGCCCTGGGTGCCCACCAGCACGGTCTCGATCTGGCTCGGGAACACGTTCACGCCGCGGATGATCAGCATGTCGTCCGTGCGGCCGGTGATGCGGCTCATGCGGGCCGTGGTGCGGCCGCAGGCGCACTTGCGCGCGTTCAGGCTGCAGATATCGTGGGTGCGGTAGCGCAGCATCGGCATGCCTGTTTTGGTGATGGTGGTGAACACCAGCTCACCTTTCTCCCCGTAGGGCAGCGGCTCCCCGGTGGCGGGATCGATGATCTCCACGATCACGTGGTCCTCATTGACGTGCATGCCGTCCTTCTCCAGGCACTCGAAGGCCACGCCGGGGCCGGCGATCTCCGTGAGGCCGTAGATGTCGCAGGCGTCGATGCCCAGGAGCTCCTCCAGGTGCCCCCGCATGGCTTCCGTCCAGGGCTCGGCGCCGAAGCATCCGGCCTTGAGCCTGATGTCCCTTCCGGGCTCCAGGCCCATTTCCCTTATGGTCTCGCCCAGGTACGTGGCGTAGGAGGGGGTGCAGCACAGCAGCGTCACGCCCAGGTCCCGCATCATCATGATCTGGCGCTGGGTGTTGCCG
>CADCQZ010000003.1 GCA_902803675.1 uncultured Eubacteriales bacterium | reverse complement strand
CGAAAAATGTTCGGCGTGCGCGGCGATCTTAAGCAGTTCATCGGCGGAGCAGCCGTAGGGGAGCACCTGAGTAACGGCATATTCTCCCTTGGTGAGCGTCCCTGTTTTGTCAAAGGCCATCACGTCTGCTTTGCCCAGTGTCTCGACGGCATGGGCGCCTTTGATCAGCACACCGTGCCTTGACGCGCTTCCGATGCAGCTGAAGAAAGTCAGCGGCACCGAGACCACCAGGGCACAGGGACAGCTGACCACCAGGAACGTCAGGGCCCGGTAGATCCATGTGTCGAAGCTGTCGCCCAGGATAAGAGGAGGAAGGAACGCGGTGATGACCGCCAGGATGACGACAGCGGGGGTATAGACGCGGGAGAACCG
Organism: uncultured Eubacteriales bacterium; assembly: GCA_902803675.1. Next base: position 5,936 of record CADCQZ010000003.1, on the reverse strand, counting down.
CGTGATAAAGCTTTCCACGGGGGCTTTCTGATCGGCGGCGTTCTCGATCATTTCCAGGATCTTGCTGACAGCGCTGTTTTCATAGGTGCGCGTGCATTCGATATACAGTGCCCCGTTGAGATCGATGCTTCCGGAAAGGACTTCGTCGCCGGGCGCCACATCCACGGGGACGCTTTCACCGGTAAGGGCGGAAGTGTCGATGCTTCCGGCGCCGCTTTGGATCTTTCCGTCCACGGGGATCCTCTCCCCGGGACGCACAGCGATGATCTCGCCGATCGCGACATCTTCAGGGGTCGTCACCACCTCCGCTCCGTCACGGACGACAGTCACTTCGTCGGGGCAGAGGGTGATCAGGCCCTGGATGCTTTTGCGGCTCCTGTCCACGGCAAAGCTCTGGAACCACTCACCGATCTGGTAGAACAGCATGACGGCGACGGCTTCATGGTATTCCCTGAGCACCATGGCACCGGCTGAAGCAACGGTCATCAGGAATTTCTCGTCCAGGACCTGCCTGTTCGCCAGGTTTTTAAAAGCGGAGAAAAGGACATCCCAGCCGACAAAGAGATAAAGGACGATATAATAGATCAGGCTGATGTATGCCGGAGTGTCCGGAACGAATAACAGGCCGATCACGAACAGCAATGCGGATACGCAAAGGCGCAGCAGGCTTTTCTTTTGCTTTTTGGTCATGTCATTTATCCTCCGGGGAGGCTCCGGAATTACAAGACGACATTAAAATCCCGTTCGATCTTTTTGCCGGTCTCTATGGCTGCTCTCAGGGTCTCCTCAAAAACATCGTCCGGCGCTTCGAGCGTCATTCTGAGGGTCATGAAATTGACCCGGACGGACTGAACGGACGGGAGCTTGCCGATACTTTCTTCCACTTTCCTGGCGCAGTTCGCGCAGTCGATCTCGATGCGGTAGCTCTTTTTCATCTCAGTGTCCTCCCATTTTTTCTGTCAGGTGTTCCCAGCCCTGGGTGACGATCGTGCGCACGTGATCGTCGGCCAGCGCGTAGTACACGGTTTTGCCTTCACGCCTGTTGGATACAAGGTGGCTGCTTTTGAGGATCTTCAACTGATGAGATATGGCGCTCTGGGTCATGTGCAGATATTCCGCCAAAGCGCACACGCACATCTCGCTTTCCCACAGGGCGTAAAGGATGCGCATGCGGGTGGTATCTCCGAAGATCTTGAAAAGATCCGCGAGATCACAGATCATCTCATCGCCTGGGGACGCTTTCATAACGGTCTCGATCAGAAGCTTGTGGTCGTGTTTCATGGAGCCCTCCTAATCTGAACACTTGAACAACCGTTCATATGATAATCCTTTTGCATCAGGATGTCAACAGGTCCGTTCAATTTTTTCAACGTGTTCGAATCATATTAGATTACAGTTGTCAAATAGCGGATTGATTAATCATGGCGGGCGTGATATAGTGTAATAAAGCACTGTCATGAGATCTCAGACCGGAAAGTATTGAAGGATATCGCTCATAAGGGAGGCAGATAATGAGAAGAACGGCTGTGCAGATCGCGGTGCTCGCAGGTATCCTTCTCGCGGTCTGTCTCATCTGCCGTTTTACGGTATATGATTCTTATAAGATCATCCACGCGCTGCCCTCGAATATGAGCTTTGATGAGCCTGTGCTCACGCTGACGGATCCCGGTGTCGTCCATATACGATCCGCCCAGGTCCTTGGCGGTGTGATAAAGATCGAAGTCGAACCTGCCGGGAAAGGTGAAACGTTCATTGAGATCTCGGACCGGGCGGAGGGCCGGGCGGGATCTGTCGCTCTCCGGGTCGACCGGTTCGGCTTCATTTATGACAAAAACACCGGTGGTTTCACCGGAGAAATGATCGTGCTCGCGGCCATCACGATCTTTTTTCTCCTGATCAGCGTTATCATGCTGTGGAGTTTTCTTACCGCGAAGGGGAGCGCGTTTTACTCTTACTCATCGGTCTATTATGCGGGTTTCTTTCTGTTTTCGCTGTTCACCGGCGCTGTCATGCTGCGGGTCACGATCCTCCACGCGGTCGATCCCCTGGGATACAGCATGATCGGTGCTTATTCGACTCTCAACAGGTCCAGCTCCGACTTTATGATGATCACGCTGCCTTTGGCCCTGCTTTTTGCCGCGGCGCTGTCCTTCAGCAATGTCGTTCTTTTAAAACACGAGCGCGCGGGGCTTAAAAACGTATTGGGCATCATCGTCGGTATCCTGCTGATCGCGGGCGGTCTCTTCGGAGCGTTTTTCGTGATGCGCGATTTTTCCGGATCGGAATGGGAATACAGGGTCCGGAGCACCATCGAGAATGTATACTCCACGCTCTTTGTGTATTTTGAGTGTATGCTGACGGGAGCGGTCATCTGCGGGATCCGGGCCGCGCGCCACATCCCATCCTATGACAGGGATTATATCATCATCCTCGGGTGCTATTTCAGGCCGGACGGGACGCTCCCGCCGCTGCTCAAGGGCCGGGCGGACCGGGCGATCGAATTCTGGCGTATCCAGAAAGAGAAGAGCGGAAAGGAGGCTCTTCTGATCCCTTCCGGAGGGCAGGGAAAGGATGAGCCGATGCCGGAGGCCATGGCGATGAAACGGTATCTTCTCGAAAACGGTATCCCCGAGGAAATGATCCTGCCGGAGGATCAGTCGATGAATACCTTTGAAAACATGGCCCGATCCCTTGATATCATCCGGAGCAGGGGCCCCGGAGGAAAAACAGCTTTCGTTACGACGAATTACCATGTGTTCCGGAGCGGTGTATGGTCCAATCTGGCTGACCTGCACGCGGAAGGAATGGGCAGCAAAACAAAATGGTGGTATTGGCCGAATGCCTTCATGCGGGAATGTGTCGGCCTGCTGGTAAAGCGCTGGAAAACGGAATTGCTGCTCCTCGTGGGCCTGATGGTGTATTACGGCGTATTGAGCATGTCATTGTATTGATGCGGTGCCTGCGGTCGGACGATACGCTGCGCAGCGGAGAAACGTGTTACGGGAGAATAAAATGGAACTGAGGTCAAAACTGCTTGAAAAGCTGAAGGAAGCGTTGTCGGCGGTGCTGCCGATCATGGTCATGGTCCTGATACTGAGCGTGACCGTGGCGCCTATCCCGAGTGGGACCATGCTCAGCTTCCTCCTGGGCGGAGCCATGCTGATCGGCGGTATGATGCTGTTTTCCGTCGGCGCCGAAGTGGCCATGGAACCGATGGGGCAGCATGTGGCTGCCAGCGTCACACGCACGAGGAAACTGCCCCTGATCCTGAGCATCAGTTTTGCACTGGGGATCCTGATCACCGTCTCCGAGCCCGACCTTCAGGTGCTGGCGCAGCAGGTCCAGGCCATACCCAATATGGTGCTGATCCTGTCCGTCGCCCTGGGAGTCGGCGCGTTCCTGGTGTTGGCGCTGGTCAGGATATTCTACCGGATATCGCTGAGACTGCTGCTTTTCGGGTGCTATGTGGTGATCCTGGGCCTGGTGTTTCTGGCACCGGAAAGTTTCCGCGCCGTGGCTTTTGACTCCGGCGGTGTCACCACGGGCCCCATGACCGTGCCGTTCATCATGAGCTTCGGTCTGGGCATCGCCGCGATCCGCAGCGACAGCAGCGCCTCCGAGGATTCCTTCGGCCTCGTCGCCCTTTGCTCCGTCGGGCCCATCATAGCGGTACTGATACTGAGTATGATCTTTAACGCCAACGGGGCAGATTACTCACCGATCGTTGTGACCAACGTGCCCGACACGATGGAACTCAGGACGCTTTTCGGGAATGGCTTTCCGGAGTACCTGAAAGAGATGATGATCTCCATCCTGCCGATCACGGTCTTCTTTTTCGCCGTGGATTTCATCATGATCCGGCTGAACCGTCACCAGCTTTCAAGGATCATGCTGGGGCTCTTTTATACATACATCGGCCTGACGGTTTTCATGACGGGCGCCAACTACGGGTTCATGCCGGCGGGCGTATATCTCGGACAGGTCATCGGCGGATTGAGCGTGAGCTGGATCATCGTACCCGTAGGGGTCGTCATCGGCTATCTGGTGGTCAAAGCCGAGCCGGCGGTCTATGTGCTGATGCGTCAGGTGGAGGATCTGACGGACGGCGCCATCACCGGCAAAAGCCTGCAGATCTGCATGTGCGTGGGTGTGGGCATCTCGGTCGGCTTGTCGATGATGCGGGTCCTCATGGGCATCAGCGTCCTCTGGTTCATCATCCCGGGATATGTCCTGGCTTTGGCCATGAGTTTCATATCGCCGAGGATCTTCACGGCGATCGCCTTCGACTCCGGCGGGGTCGCGTCCGGCCCGATGACCGCGGCGTTCCTGCTGCCGATGACGATGGGCTGCTGTACCGCTGCGGGAGGCGACCTGGCGACGGACGCTTTCGGTGTCGTGGCACTGGTCGCCATGACGCCCTTGATAACCATCCAGGCTCTGGGCATACTGTACCGGATCCGCACACGCAGGAAAGTGTCTGCCAAAACGGCTGTGGATCTGTTTGCCGATCTGCCCGATGACGCCGTGATCGATCTGTGATGAAAGGGGGCCGATCGCAAAATGCTCAAACAGTCAGAACTTTACCTGATGATGACGGTGACAGGCCGTGACAGGCTCCCGGACTTTATCAAGATGTACCGTGATAAAGGACTGGAAACACACCTGATCTCGCTGGGTCACGGTACTGCAAACAAACAGATCCTCAAGTATCTGGCGATCGATGAGACGGAAAAAGCCGTCGTCATGACCATCGTGACCGGCCGAAAATGGCTTGAAGCGAAAAAGGCGATGTCCGTCAGGCTGAGGATCGAGGCGCCCGGTGTGGGCATCGCGTATATCGTTCCCTTATCCGCATTCGGCGGGAAACGGGAGCTGATGTTTGTGACGGACGGACAGGGATATGTCAAGGGGGAGGAAACGGTCTTGAAGAATACCGAACAGGAGATGCTGATCGTGATCAGCAATCAGGGATACAGCGAGACGGTCATGGAGGCTGCCCGGGCAGCGGGAGCCCGGGGCGGGACTGTTATACACGCCAGAGGCACGGGCATGCAGAAAGCGGAGCAGTTCCTCGGAATTTCCCTGGCGAGCGAAAAAGATGTGATATTCATCGTCGCGGCGTCGGAAAACAAGACCGAAATGATGCGGCGGATCATCCATGACGCGGGCCCCGGCACCAAGGCAGGCGCGATCGTTTTCAGCCTGCCCGTAACGGACACCGCCGGGATGAGCCTCAGGCCTCAGAGCGAAGAGGTGACCGATGAGGAGATCGCCGGCGCGGACATCGGGGAAATAAAAAACACGGATATCGGATCATAATATCCGAGCCGTGATATTTGAGCGGGATCTCGGGTCTTAAGGATGCGGATCGTTTGAGTTAGGCCTTGACTCAGGGCTCAGAACAGATATACTGTAATACTTAAGAATCCTCGTTCTATGATCCTTTACTGATTCATAAGGAGGTCCAAAATGAAAAGGTTCCTGGCGATGCTGTGCGTGCTGGCATGCGTGGTCTGCTTTCTCCCGAAAGGCGCTCTCGCGGATGATCTCTACCTGATCCCCGACAGCAATACCCGCCTGCTGACGAAAGAAGAACTGCACAAATGGGACAGGGAATCCCTGAGCTTCATCTTTAACGAACTGTTTGCGCGCTACGGTTATGTATTCAAAGCCGGCGGCAAATATGACAACTGGTTCAGGGCCATGCCCTGGTACAAGCCCAACGCCAATCCGGACAACGGAAAGGCTGTCATGCCGAGGGTATCCGACCTTGAATGGAAGAACTATTACCTGATCAAAGAAGTCATCGAAGAGAAAGAGGCGATGGGGGAGCATGGGCATGACGCGAAAAAGCGCTGCTACCGCCAGCTGACCCCTCCCGGGAAATGGAGCCTGACCGGATTTTCGTATGTCGACATGAAGACCGGCCAGCAGAT
>CADCQZ010000002.1 GCA_902803675.1 uncultured Eubacteriales bacterium | reverse complement strand
GCTCCTGGGGATCGGGCACGTAATCCGGATCGATCCGGACGATGTTGTAGTTCCCCTTGCGCTTGGTCTTCAGGATCTCCAGGGCCTCGGGCTCATAGCCGGGGGCGATGATGCCGTCGGAAACCTCCCGCTTGATCATCCTTGCGGTGGTCACGTCGCAGACATCGCTCAGGGCCACCCAGTCCCCGAAGGAGCACATCCGGTCCGTGCCGCGGGCGCGGGCGTAGGCGCAGGCCAGGGGCGAATCGTCCAGGCCCTCGATGTCATCCACGAAGCAGCTCTTCTTGAGCTTGTCGCTCAGGGGGATGCCCACGGCGGCGGAGGTGGGGCTCACGTGCTTGAAGCTCGTCACGGCGGGCAGGCCCAGGGCTTCCTTGAGTTCCTTCACCAGCTGCCAGGAGTTGAACGCGTCCAGAAAATTGATATAGCCGGGCCGGCCGGACAGGATCTCGATGGGCAGGTCGCTGCCGTCGTGCATGTAGATCTTCGCCGGTTTCTGATTGGGGTTGCAGCCGTATTTGAGCTCGAATTCTTTCATGATCCTGTCCTCCGTCACTTGTTTTTGTTGATGAGGCGGTCCTCCGTCTCACCGGTGGCAAGGTCGATATACCGCACGTAAAGGCTGATCTTGTTCTGCTCGTTCAGGGCCGCCCACAGACGGGCGGTCATGTCATCGATGTCATCGCAGACCGCCATGCGCTCCGGCTCGCCCTGGAAGGTGGGGATGGGGCTGCCGTCGCACACGTAGGTGTGCAGGAAATGGCCCAGACCGCACAGCGGCGCGTACTTGAAGGTGAAGCGGTTGCAGGCGGTGCCCTTTTCGTCGGCGCTCTTGAGGATGCTCATCTGGTAGGTGAAATCCCCGTCCGCGAAGGTGAGCATGCCGCTGATGCGGGGCGTGAAGTTCGGCGCGTCGGGCTCGAACTCACGTTTTTCCAGGGCTTCGGTGAAGCTCCTGCCTTCCTTCAGGCCGTCATGGATCGTGTCGGTCTGATTGCCGTTGGTCACGATCAGGTTGTTCCCGAAGCTGCGGACCGCGGCGTAGATGATCAGGGAGGGATCCTGCACCTTCGTTTCATCGAAGGGCTCGGTGAACACCTCGCCGTCCTTCACGGTGAAGATCCGGTTGCGGCTGTTCTCGCTGCGGCCCATGATGAAGTAGGCCGTCATGGCTTTTTTGCCGTCCGGCGTTTTGCCGATGACGATGCCGCGGCCGGGATAAGTGTTGTCCTTCAAAAGTTCCTCGGGGGTCGATATCCCGTAGATGGGGGTGATCTTCTTCATGATCTCCATATCCGTATCCTCCTTCATTCTTCCTTCAGATCCAGGATCTTACCGCAGACTTTCTCAACGCTTTGAGGCAGGATGATCCATTCCGCCTGTTCCATCACCCGGCGCTGCAGCGTTTCGGGCGTATCCGAGTCCAGCACCTCCACCGCCTTCTGAGCGATGATCCGGCCCCCGTCGGGGATCTCGTTGACGAAATGGACCGTGGCGCCGGTGACCTTGACGCCCTTTTGAAGGGCCGCCTCATGCACCTTCAGGCCGTAGAAGCCCTCGCCGCAGAAGGCGGGGATCAGGCTGGGGTGCACGTTGATGATGCGCTCGGGGTATTTTTCGCAGAACCACGGGCTCAGGATGGCCATGAAGCCCGCCAGCACGATCAGGTCGATCCCCGCAAAGTCCAGCGCGTCCGCCACCGCTCTCTCAAAGGCTTCCCGGCTGCCCAGGTCCGCCTTCAGGATCACTTTTTCGGGGATGCCCGCCGCCCGGGCCCGCTCAAGGGCGTAAGCCCCGGCCTTGTTGGATATCACCAGGGCGATCTCCCCGTGGGGGATCTTCCCCGCTGCCGCGGCGTCGATGATGGCCTGCAGATTGGTGCCCCCGCCGGACACCAGCACCGCCACGCGCGCCTTTTCCTTCATCACGCCTTCTCCTTTCCGCCGCGCCCGCTCAAGAGGGGCAGCAGCACGGCCCCCAGGGAATTCCCCAGGATCACCGTGAGGATGAACAGGAACACCCGGCCGCCGAGCATGCCGCCCGCGGCGAAATAGAACATGTCGGCGATGGAGTGCTCAAAACCGCTCAGGATGAACACCGGGATGCCGAACAGGATGCCCGTGATGTTCTTCCCGTCCCGGTAGACGCTCACGGCCACATACATCAGCACGCCGCAGAACGCGCCCCGGATCAGGGTCTGCAGGCCGTTCTGCACGAGCTTGCCCGCGCACAGGCTCTCCGCCGCCGCCCCGAGAGAGGGCACCGACAGGCGGATCAGGAAGCCGCAGACGATGGTGGCGGCCAGGTTGCCGACAAGGCCCAGAAGCAGCGCCGCGACCGTGTCCCGATCGTGCTTTTCGGGGATGAAGCCGATCCGGCCTGTGTACAGGGAATACCCCTTGAAGCAGATGGTCAGAAGAGCCACGGAAAACAGGACGGCACCGATATACCTGTTGTCGCAGGCCAGATACACGCTGCCGCCGATGGCGATCATCACGCCGGCGCAGACGCCGGAAAGGGCTTTTTTCAGCATATGGTGATCCTGTCCCCGCTTTCCACGATCTCGCCGATCACGTAAGGCTCCTCACCCTCACCCTTAAGCGCGTCCATGACTTTGTCCGCGTCCGCGGCGGCGGTGATGAGGCTCATGCCCACGCCCATGTTGAAGGTGTTGAACATGTCGTGCTCGGATACACCGCCCATCTGGGCGATCAGGCGGAAGATAACGGGCACGTCCACGGCTTTTTTGTCGATCTTCGCGCCCAGGCCATGGGGGATCGAGCGGGGGATGTTCTCATAGAACCCGCCGCCGGTGATGTGGCTGATGCCGTGGATCTCGGCGGCCCCGAGCGCCGCCAGGACGGGCTTGACATAGATGCGGGTGGGCGTCAGCAGCGCGTCGCCCAGACAGGTCCCCAGCTCCGGCACCTCACGGCCCAGGTCCGCGTGCTCCACGTCGAACACCCGGCGCACCAGGGAGAACCCGTTGGAATGCAGGCCGCTGGACTTCAGGGCGATGACCGCGTCCCCCGGCCGCACGTTTTCAGGGTCCAGGATCTTTTTCTCATCCACGATGCCCACGGAAAATCCCGCCAGGTCGTAGTCGTCCTTCGCCATGGTGCCCGGATGCTCGGCGGTCTCCCCGCCGATGAGGGCGCAGCCCGCCCGGACGCAGCCTTCCGCCACGCCGGACACCAGGGCCGCCACCTTTGCCGGATCGTTTTTGCCGATGGCGATATAGTCCAGGAAAAACAGCGGCTTCGCGCCGCAGCAGACGATGTCGTTGACGCACATGGCCACGCAGTCGATGCCCACGGTGTCGTGCCGGTCCATCAGCTGGGCCACGCGCTGCTTGGTGCCCACCCCGTCGGTGCCGGAGACCAGCACGGGCTTTTCCATGCCGGTCAGGTCCGGGGCGAACAGGCCGCCGAAGCCGCCGATGCCGGAGACCACGCCGGGGATCACCGTGCGCTCCACGTGCTTTTTCATCAGCCTCACGCCCTCATAGCCGGCGCGGATATCCACGCCCGCCGCCGCGTAAGCCTCGGAATAAGACTTTTCCATCCCGTTACTCCTCTCCGTCCCAGCAGTAGGTGCACAGATCGCATTTGGGGAGCCCGATGGCGCGGATGACCCCCTCCAGGGTCTGGAACTCCAGGGACGAGAAATTGAATTTCTCACAGATGGCGCGGCGCAGGTTCCTGCCCCGTTCCGTGCTGCCGTCGCAGTACTCGTCCAGATGCTTGAGGCCCTCCCGGCCCTCCAGCTCCACCACAGTGCGCCGGGCCAGCAGGTCCATGTCCGAGTTGGAGCGGGAGAAGTTCAGATACTTGCAGGCGTACATCACCGGCGGGCAGGCCGAGCGCATGTGCACCGCCTTGGCGCCGCTCTCGTACAGGAAATCCACGGTCTCCTTCAGCTGGGTGCCGCGCACGATGGAATCGTCCAGGAACAGCAGGTCCTTGCCCCGGATGAGTTCCGTGACGGGGATCTGCTTCATCTTGGCGATCCTGTCCCGGGCCTGCTGATTGGCCGGCATGAAGGACCTGGACCAGGTGGGGGTGTACTTGATGAATGCCCGCGCGAAATGGAGGCCGCTCTGGTTGGCGTAGCCGATGGCGTGGGGCGTGCCGGAATCGGGCACCCCGCCCACGTAATCGATCTGATCCATCACGTCCGGGCAGGAGTTCCTGTCGTTCTCCGCCATGATGGCGCCGTTGCGGTAGCGCATGGCTTCCACGTTGACGCCCTCATAGGTGGAGGAGGGATAGCCGTAATAGCTCCACAGGAAGGCGCAGATCCTTTTGCGGTCACCGGGCGGGGACAGCTGCGTCACGCCCTCCGGCGTGATCTCCACGATCTCCCCCGGGCCCAGGCTCCTCTCGTCCTCGAAGCCCAGTTTCTGATAGGCGAAGGGCTCGAAGGATACGGCGTATCCGTCCTCCCGCCGCCCCAGCTCGATGGGCAGGCGGCCCAGACGGTCCCGGGCCGCGATCAGATGCCCGTTATCGCACAGCACCAGGATGGAGGCCGTGCCGTCGATCACCTCGTTGGCGAAGCGGATGCCCTCGGCGAAGCTGTCCTTCTGATTGATCAGGGCGGACACCAGATCGATATTGTTGACCCGGCCGCCGGTCATCGTTTCGAAAAAGCATCCCGTCTGGCTCAGGTATTTATCGATCAGCTCCTCGGAATTGTTGATGATCCCCACCATGGCCAGGGCGTACGCGCCCAGGCGGGAGCGGACCAGGAGGGGCTGGGGGTCGGTGTCGCTGATGCAGCCGATGGCGCTGCAGCCGCGCATCTCCTCCAATACGTGCTCGAACTTGGTGCGGAAGGGCGCGTTCTCGATATTGTGGATCTGCCGCTGCAGGCCGATCCCGGGATCATACGCCGCCAGGCCGCCCCTGCGGGTGCCCAGATGCGTATGATAATCCACCCCGAAAAACACGTCCGCCAGGCAGTCGCGCCTGGACGTGATGCCAAAGAAACCACCCACGACCGGGTATCCTCCTTAACGAATGATGGATCAGGCGAAGAACAGTTTCGACAAGGTCATCGGATCCACGTACTGGCCGTCCTTGTACACGCGCATATTGCCCGAGGCGATCTCGTCGATCAGCATCACGCTGCCGTCCGCGTCATAGCCGAACTCGAATTTGATGTCGTACAGGTCCATGCCCCGCGCGGTCATCTCATCCGCCACGATCTTCGTGATCCGCTGGGTCATCTCCTTGATGCTGTCGTACTGCTCCGCGGTCATGACGCCCAGCACGATGAGGCCGTCCTTGGTCACCAGGGGATCGCCCTTCGCGTCGTCCTTGAAGGTCATCTCCACATAGGCGGGCAGGTCGGCGCCGGTCTTGATGTAGTCGCCGTAGCGGCGGATGAAGCTGCCCACCGCCTTGTAGCGGCAGATCACTTCCAGGCCGTGGCCGAAGACCTTCGCGGGCAGCACTTCCATGGTAGTGTTCTTCAGGTCCGCGCTCACGTAATGGGTCCTGATGCCGGCGGCGTTGATCTTCTCGAAGAAATAGATGCTCATGCGCAGGTTCACGTCGCCCACGCCCTCGATGGTCAGGCCGATGGAGTTCTCACCGGGATC
>CADCQZ010000001.1 GCA_902803675.1 uncultured Eubacteriales bacterium | reverse complement strand
TGAATATCAGGGTGCTCCCTTTGAATTCCCTGGTGATCTTCATCGCGTATTCCCCCACAGCGGCCCGCGTCGAACGCGCCGCTTTGTTTTATTTGAACTCCTTCACCACGGTCATATCCACGTTGTCCCCACGGATGCCGATCTTCACCCTGTCCGCCACGCGCCCCATGATGGACGCCTCATAGCCGTCCCAGTCGGTGCCCGGCTTCTGGATCGGGTGATTGGGCAGGTCCCTGAGCAGGTCCTCCGGCAGATCGTACTCGGAATAGTCCGGCTCGGACAGCATGGCTTTCTCGAAGGCGTCCCTCAGCCGGCCCAGGACGCCCCCGGCGGCCGCGTTCTTCCGGGAGGTGGCGGCGGAGAGCAGCTGCTCCCGCTTTTCCCGGTCCATGATGGTCTGGGTCGAAAGGTGCAGGTCGAACCGCATGCCCTCGCTCTCGATCCAGAAAGTGCCCTTCATATCGCCCGTCACGCTCCGGGCCATGCTCAGCAGCTCCTCGGTGAGCAGCTCCAGCTGCAGCGCGGGCTTCTTGTCCAGCTTCCTGTATTCGGCCGCCTTGCGGCACTCCCTCAGCGCGGCGGGAAAGCCCATGCCCTGATTGTTGATCGTGATCAGATCCGTTTTCATTTCAGATGTTCTCCTTCACGCGTATTGGTATCGTCATCGTCCCGGTCTTTCCTGAGGGCCCTGCGCCAGAGCGCCCAGGCGTACACGGCCACAGCCGCGCCGCACACGGCGAACAGCGCCGCGAAGAGGACCGCCGTGATCGGCGCCATGGAGCTGTCCGGAGCGTTGCGGCCCATGAACAGCTGATACGCCGTATAGATCAGGTACACGCCCACCGCGCCCAAAAGGCCGGATCTCAAACTGTCCCTGTCCATCTGTGCGCGATCCTTTCCGCGCGCCCGGATCACAGGATCAGGCGTGCTTTGATTTTTTGAACAGCCCCTTTACGGAATCGATCATGCCCTTGAGGTTGTAGTTCTTCTTGCCCAGCACGTCGATGGCCACGGCGATCAGGAGCACCAGGCCCTTGACCACCTGCTGTGTGTTGGAGGAGATGCCCATGATGGACATGCCGTTGTTCAGCGTGCCCATGATCAGGGCGCCGATGAGCGCGCCGCCGATGGTGCCCGTGCCGCCGTAAGCGGAGGCGCCGCCGATGAAGCAGCTGGCGATGGCGTCCATCTCAAAGCTCTGGCCGGCCACGGGGCTGGAGCTGTTCAGGCGGGCGGAGAACACCAGGCCCGCGATGGCGGCGATGAAGCTCATGTTGGTGTAGGCCAGGAACATCATCCGCTTGGTCTTGACGCCGGACAGTTCAGCCGCCTTGCGGTTGCCGCCGATGGCGTACAGGTGGCGCCCCATGACGGTCTTCTGGGTGATGAAGTTGTACACCAGCAGCAGCAGGCCCAGGATGATCAGCACGGTGGGGATGCCCTTGTGCTGCGCCAGCTTCCAGAACACGGCGATGATGGCCGCGCTGATGATGACCATCTTGATCAGCATGCTGGGCAGCGGCTCGGTCTCATACCCCTTCTTTTTGCGGGTGGCGTTGTTCCTGAACTGCAGCACGATGTAGATCACCGCGATCACGGCGCCTGTGAGGATGCACAACAGGTTCAGCTTGCTCCCGAAGAGCTGTATCCCTCCCGACACGATATCCGGGATGAAGCCGGTGGACAGGGAGGTATAGGCCGCCGGGAAGGGCGCCAGGGTGAGGCCGTTGAGGATGAGCAGCGTGATGCCGCGGAACACCAGCATGCCGCTCAGGGTGCAGATGAAGGGGGGGATGCCCACATAGGCGATCCAGAAGCCCTGCCAGGCGCCCAGGCCGATACCGATCAGCAGGCACAGCAGGATGCTCAGGTAGGGATCCCACTTCCAGGTGATGATGAACGTGCCGGCGCAGGCGCCCACCAGCGCCACCGTGGAGCCGACGCTCAGGTCGATGTTGCCGCCGGTCAGGATGCACAAAAGCATGCCGCAGGCCAGGATGACCACGTAGGCGTTCTGGTTGATCAGGTTCGCGATGTTCATGGGCCTGAGCAGCGTGCCGTTGGTCAGCATCGTGAAGAAGATGATGATCACGATCAGGGCGATGAGCATGCTCATCTCCCTCATATTGCCTTTGAACAGTTTCTTTTTCATAGCTTACTTATCCCCCTCGGTATCGTTCCGGGACCCCGCGATGGCTTTGCTGCTGTCCCTCAGGATATAGCCCATGATCTCCTCCTGGGTCACAGTTCCGTCGTTTTGGAGCTCGGCGACCAGATGCCCTTCGTTCATCACGTAGATCCGGTCCGCCATGCCCAGCAGCTCCGGCAATTCTGAAGAGACCATCAGCACGGACTTGCCGCTCTCCACCATTTTGTTGATGATCTCGTAGATCTCGTATTTAGCGCCCACGTCCACGCCGCGGGTAGGCTCGTCCAGCATGAGGATGTCCGGCTCCGCGAAAAGGGACTTGGCCAGGAGCACCTTCTGCTGGTTGCCGCCGGACAGGTTGCCCACCAGCTGCTCGATGGACGGGGTCTTCACGCCCAGCTCCTGGCTGTACTGCTTGGCCTTGATGGTCTCCAGGTCCTGGTCGATGACGCCCCTCTGGGATATGAAGGCAGGCCTGGACAGGGAGCAGTTGTGCTTGATGCTGTCACTGATGATCAGGCCGTCGCCCTTGCGGTCCTCGGTGACATACATGATGCCGTGCTCGATGGCCGTGGGGATGTCGTGCAGGTGGATCTCCTTCCCGTCCAGGAACAGCTGTCCGGAGATCCGGTTGCCGTAGGCGTGCCCGAAAACGGACATGCACAGCTCGGTCCTGCCGGCGCCGATCAGGCCGGATACGCCCACGACCTCGCCCTTGCGCAGTGTCATGGACACATGATCGACCACCTTGCGCTCCGCGTACAGCGGGTGATACACGTTCCAGTCGCGGATCTCCAGGGAGACCTCGCCGATATGATGCTCCCGCTGGGGGAACCGGTTGGTCATCTCGCGGCCGACCATGCCTTTGATGATCCGCGGCTCGCTGATCTCGTCCCGGCCCTTGACCAGGGTCTCGATGGTCTTGCCGTCGCGGATGATGGTGATCTTGTCCGAGCAGTAGCTGATCTCGTTGAGCTTGTGGGAGATCAGGATGCTGGTGATGCCCTGGCCCTTGAAGCGGATCAGCATGTCCAGCAGGTTCCGGGCGTCCTGCTCGTTCAGGGAGGAAGTCGGCTCGTCCAGGATCAGGAGCTTCACGTTCTTGGCCAGCGCCTTGGCGATCTCCACCAGCTGCTGCTTGCCCACGCCGATATCCTTGATCAGGGTGCGGGGGTTCTCGCTCAGGCCCACCATATTGAGGTACTTGGCGCATTCGGAATAGGTCCTGTCCCAGTCGATGACGCCTTTTTGCTTTTTCTGCTCGTTGCCCAGGAACATGTTCTCCGCGATGCTCAGATAGGGCACCAGCGCCAGCTCCTGGTGGATGATGACGATACCCAGTTTTTCGGAATCCTTGATGGTCTTGAAATGGCACTCCTCGCCCTGATAGATGATGCTGCCGTCGTAGGTCCCGTAAGGGTGGATCCCGCTGAGCACCTTCATCAGGGTGGATTTGCCGGCGCCGTTCTCTCCGCACAGGGCGTGGATCTCGCCTTCCTCGACCTGGATATTGACCTGGTCCAGCGCCTTGACGCCGGGAAAGACCTTGGTGATATTTCTCATTTCGAGGATCATATTGCCCAAGCGCGCTGCCTCCTTTGCAATAGTGATGGCCGGGCCCTGCTGACCGCAGGCGTCCGCCCGGCGAAAAGATCCCGCGTTATACCAAAACCGGGGACGGACGAAGACCGTCCGTCCCCGGGGCGTTGCCTTACGGCCGCGCTGATCTTAGTCAGCCAGCTGATCGGCGGTGTAGTAGCCGGAGTCGAGCAGCAGCTCGGCGTAGTTGTTCACATCCGCGAACACGGGGGTGCAGTTGAAGGACGGCACGTCCATCACGCCGTTGGCGTAGGTGGCGTTGGTCTCGGGCACCTTGCCCTCCAGCAGGTCGCCGACCATCTTCACGGTCTGCTCAGCCAGCACGCGGGTATCCTTGAACACGGACATGGACTGCAGGCCCTTGATCATGTTCTTGGTGTTCGGCACGTCGCAGTCCTGACCGGTGATGATGGGCATATCTTCGAGCGCGATGCCGAAGGACACCAGGGAGTTGGTGACGCCCAGAGCGGTGGAGTCGTTGGAGCACAGGGCCACATCCAGCTTGGTGCCGTCAGAATAGTAGGCGGTCAGGATGTTGTCCATACGGGCCTGGGCGGTCTCGGACTTCCAGGCGGGAGTCGCGATCTGCTGGAAATCGGTCTGGCCGGACTTCACGACCAGCTTGCCGGCGTCGATGTAGGGAGCCAGCACGTCATAGGCGCCCTGGAAGAACAGCAGCGC